>JAUWXD010000052.1 GCA_030616505.1 Hadesarchaea archaeon | reverse complement strand
TCTCTAAGCTCGAACCACAAGTCGCGTGTCCCCATAAGGTCGACAATGTTCGTCCAGTGCGGGAAGTCCAGGGAGTCGAGGTAAATCAGGCATTTTTGGGAAGTTGCACAAATGGTAGGCTAGAAGATTTGATTGAGGCCACTAAGATTCTAAAGGGAAAGAAGATAGCAAGAGGAGTCCGCATGATTGTGTCACCAGCCTCGCGCGAAGTCTACATAGACGCGCTAGATGCCGGAGTACTCCAGCAATTGACTGACGCAGGTGCGATAGTGGAGTCACCGTCCTGCGCCGCTTGCATGGGATGTCATATTGGGGTTATAGGGCCCGGAGAGGTTTCCATCTCTTCGTCAAACCGAAACTTCAAGGGCAGACAGGGCAGCCCGGAGGCAGAGGTGTATCTGGGATCTCCTGCAACCGTTGCAGCCTCAGCGCTGAAGGGAAAGATAACAGACCCGAGGGATGTATGATGGCGGGAACTTGGGTTTTTGGAAATGATGTCAGCACCGACGATATCATCGCCGGTCGTTATCTTATAAAGCACGACCCACGTGAGCTTGGTCAACACGCGATGGAGAACATCGACCCCATGTTCGCGAAAAAGGTGAAAAAGGGCGATGTTATAATCGGGGGAAGGAATTTCGGGTGCGGTTCCAGCAGAGAGCAGGCACCCATTACTCTGAAAGCAGCTGGCGTCTCTGCCGTGGTCGCCGAGTCGTTTGCCAGAATTTTCTACCGCAACTCGATAAACCAAGGGCTACCAGTGCTGGCGTGCCCCGGCGTGAAAGATAGTTTCGAAACTTCGGATGAGGTAGAGATAAATTTGAAAGGCGGTACAGTTCGTAATGTCACCACTAAAAAAGTCTTCAAGGCGGAACCTTTCCCAGATTTCATACTCGCCATACTCCAGGCGGGCGGGTTGGTTCCATACCTCAAGCAAAAGGGCGGAAGCCGTTCAAGCGGTAAAAGATAATTTCTGTTCTATGAACGAAGCAAAAGTTATAAGGAAATTGCGAGGAGTTGAAACAAAGGGGTAACACATGAAAAAAAATCCTGATTTTGCGAGCATGGAGAAAGTCAGAAGTGAATATCTGGCAAAGATAAAGCAGTTCTCTTCCCTGGAATTTAATCCGGAGAAGTGGGAAGAGCTGAAAAAGTCCGTGTATGGGGTAGTTCCGCTCGATGTAGATGTTGTCATTGATGACACGACGCTGAGGGAGGGGGTTCAGATGGCAGGCATCGCTGGTCCCCACCCTTCAGATGCGTGTAGGATAGCCTGCCTTCTTCGAGACATTGGTGTTGAAAGGCTTGAGGTCCTGACTTATACAAAATCCGACCAAGAGGCAGTAAAGCTGATGAAAAATGAGAACTTGGGAGAAATGTTGGCCGCTTGGTCTAGAGCGGCTAAAGTGGACATTGATTTAGCACTAAAATTAGATTTTAAACAGGTTGGTATCTCTCATCCGGTTTCTTACATTCATTTCGAGAAATGGGCCAATACTCCCTTGGAACAGCTCTTCGCGAGGGTTACTGAGACAGTTGAATATGCAAAGCAACATGGTCTGAAGATTTTCGTACACGGAGAAGACAGCACTAGGGCGGACTGGGAGTTCGAGAAGGCGTTCATAAACGCAGTAGCCGATGCAGGAGCAAGCGTTTACAGAATATGCGACACCGTTGGATGTGCAGTGTCAGACCCCCGTGCACCACTGCCACACGGGATTCCAGAGAAAATCAAACGGATAAAAAAAGAGACCAAAATCCCGTACGTGGAAATACACGCCCATGATGACCTCGGCAACGCTGTTGAAAACACAATGGCAGCTATCAGGGCTACGTCCGGGCTCTACGATAAGGTCTATGCCAGCACGACTTTTCTCGGGATCGGAGATAGAGCAGGAGGCGCCGAGACGGAGAAGACTATCATGAATTGTTACATTCATCACGGCATCAACAAGTGGAATATGAGCCCCATGCGAGAGCTCGCCGCGTTTATCGCATCTTCCACAAACTACCCCTTACCTGTAAACAAGGCAATTGTCGGCGATGCAGCGTTTGCGCATGAATCTGGAATTCATGTCCACGGTATAAGTACTCTCCCACTTACTTACGAGCCCTTCCCTCCAGAACTCGTGGGGCACGAGAGGACAATCGTGATAGGAAAACGCTCCGGAAAGCATGGTGTGAGGCTGAAGCTGGAAGAAATTTTGAAAAAAGATTTAGATGAAAACGATTCCAAGATCGCCAATCTTGTAGAGATAATCAAGAAAAAATTTGTAGAGGGAAGAAGGAGATACCCGATTGGCGAGGAAGAATTCAAGAAGTTGGCGCGTAAAGTAGGTTTCGAAGGGGCATAAATTTAGACCTTTAGTTCATGTCAAGTGCTTAGCGAGAATTTAAAGTCATTGGAGCAAAATATCATCTGAGGTCAGGCATGCATAAAATTACCTTGGTTCCTGGAGATGGGGTCGGTCCAGAAGTTATCTCGGCAGCGAGGAAGTGTATAGAGGCCACTGGGGTCGAGATCGAGTGGGATGAGGTCCAAGCTGGCGCGCAGGTCATGGAAAAAACCGGAACTCCCCTTCCGGGCAGGGTCGCCGGATCCATACACAAAAATAAGGTCGCTCTGAAAGGACCGATAACCACTCCCGTAGGATCAGGTTTCCGCAGCGTGAACGTCGCGTTGAGGAAATCGCTCGACCTTTACGCGTGCTTGAGACCATGTAAGCAGTATCCTGGCGTGCGGTCCAGATACTCGGACATTGATCTCGTCGTCGTCAGGGAAAACACCGAAGACCTTTACGTAGGGATAGAGTTCGTCGAGGGAACACTTGAAACGGCTGATTTCATCAAATTTGTGGAGAAAAAGAAAAAAGTTGAGATTAGACATGATTCCGGGATTAGCCTTAAGCCAATTTCTCGCTTCGCTTCTGATCGTATCGTTCGCTTCGCGTTTAATTATGCTGAGAAAAATGGACGCAAAAAGGTCACTGCAGTACACAAAGCCAACATAATGAAATACTCGGATGGTATTTTTCTCGAGACCTCCCGCAGGGTGGCGCGAGAGTTTCATGAAATAGAATTTGAAGAGCGAATCGTGGACAACATGTGCATGCAGCTCGTGCAAAAACCCAACCTGTACGATGTGATAGTCGCACCGAATGTGTACGGAGATATACTGTCGGACCTCTGTGCGGGTTTGGTGGGCGGATTGGGTGTGGCACCAGGAGCGAACATAGGCGACAAATTCGCTGTTTTCGAGCCGACCCACGGAAGCGCACCCAAATACGCGGGTTTGAACAAGGTCAACCCAACTGCAGCTATTCTTTCTGGCGTGATGATGTTGCACCACCTCGGTGAAAACGACGCGGCGAAAAAATTGGAAAACGCTGTGGCTAAAGTAATCGCTGAAGGTAAGCAGGTTACTTATGACCTCAAGGAAGATCCCAGCGATCCGTCAGCAGTGGGCACGAAAGAAATGGCGGATGCGATAGTACAGGCAATATAGGGCCGAACTCATGGAAACAGGATGGCAATCGACGAGAGCCCAGTAAAGAACAGGAAGACAATAGAGGAAGGCGCTAACAAAAATCGCTCTATTTTTCTAGCTTGCTCCACCATAGGCAGCATAGCTTTTGAGCACCTAGTCCTGATGAGGGAAATAGTTGAAAACAGTAGCACGAACCAAGCGATGATGACTGTTGCAGTTCCTGCCGCCATATGCCAAGGCATCGTTGCACCGCCAATCAGATAGGTGTTGACTAGGAAAGGTATTGTCAGCAAACCAAAGGTCACTGACGCGATGAACCAAAATTTTACCCATAGGGTTATTCCCAAAATTTGTTCGTGATTTTGAACGTTCCTCCTGACTACGCGTAGGGCATGGATTCGGAAGACAATTATGAACATCAGCGGTCCGGGCAGGTTCCAAGATGTGATGAACCAGCCCCATTTTTCTGGTGCTGTTGGGTATTCTGGAAAACTCGACAAAACGGTGAAGACCAAGGAAGTGAAGAAACATACCATGAGCACAACGGATGCGAGGTGTCCAGCATCGTTCACTAACTTGAACCTTTTGGCAGAGTTCAATATATCATCCTTTATGTACAAGTTTAAGAGCCTCTATCAATAAAAAATAATTGCTCGGGTGAGTAGCAATGAAATATAAAATCGCTATCATTCCTGGGGATGGGATAGGGCCAGAGGTAATCCGCGAAGGTGTGAAAGTTCTTAACGCTATAGCTGAGAAGACACC
>JAUWXD010000023.1 GCA_030616505.1 Hadesarchaea archaeon | reverse complement strand
CCCGAGCCAGTCCCTGCCACGAGGGTTACCCCGTGGAGGACGTCGAAACGGCATTCAATGAACTCGGGCGTTAGTGCGACAGGGGATATCGGGGGCCAATTTTAAACTGTTTCAAGCCCGCCCTCGGTAGTGAAAATTTTCACGATTTTAATTAACGAGTCTCTTTGTCCTTAATTCGCTTCGCTGTTTCCCACGACTTTCTCGCGAATTCCGGAAGCTTTCCCTGCTTGCGCACCCACTGTTCGAGAAATGCTATCGTGCGAGGGTCTGAACTGTAGCCGCTGCCAAAATCACCGTAACGCTGGCGAAGCTCTGCTATACGCTGATCACGTCGAACTTTCGCGACCACCGAAGCTGCAGCCACTACAACGTATTTTTTATCTGCAAAATTTTCGGAAACTAGTTCGGTCTTACTTTTCATGTGACGTTGAATCCTTTCTTTAAACATCTTAGGGTTTGGGTCGGGCGAGTCGAGATATACTCTACTCGGTTTGAGGCGGTCGATGATTTTCGCAAATGTCATCGCTTCAGCCTCGTTGAGGTTGATTTTTTTAACCAAGCGCAGTTCATCGATTTCAGCTGGCGATAGTTCGGCTATTTCAATCTTCAATGCTTTTTCAGTTATGAGTTTTGCAAGCGATTCGCGTCTGGTTGGAGTAAGAAGCTTTGAGTCCTTAACACCTGCAGCTTTGAGTTCCTCAAGCGTGCTGGACTCAAAAAGCACCCCGCAGAGCACCATCGGCCCGAACACTGGGCCCCTTCCCGCTTCATCGCAGCCGACAATCATCGTTTTCCCCCCAATTCAGCGAGGATTGGCATTTGCTTAAACGCATCGCTTGGCAAGAGTTCCCAAATGATTCCTTGTGGCTTTGGGTAGAGATGCGCTGTCTCAATGGTACAGTCTGTTGTCAAGATAAAGTCGACAGGTGCATCGTGTTTGCTCATCGGCACCGTATCAACTATCTGCAGAGGGTGAACTGTCGTAACAATAGGTGTTGTATTCGTGATAGATCCTAATCTTTGCATGATGGCGAATTCAAGATCACCGAATCCGCCTCCTTTTCCCATCCTGCCACCTTTTCTATCAACGGCCACAGAGCCCTCTATCACCATGTCTACTTTGATTCCACGAATGCTTACTTTTCTTCCATGTTCGAAAGCTCCTCTGATGCTCACTGCTGTCTTTACATCTTTTATCTCGGTGGGGTCAAGCATGATGAACCCCTTCCGCAATTTTGGGCTCGCCATAATCAGACGTTTACCATCGCACAATGCAAGCTCCCGAACTGCAAGCTGGGCAGCGTCCGGGTTCACAAATATCGTTTTCACTGATGTGTAAGCTGGTAGCGAACGAAGGCGCGCAGCCGCCTCCTGACTGCCCACAAAGTTCGGAATCCTTCCTCGAGCAGGTTTCGGAAAAGTTGTTACTCCTTTGGCTTCCATTCCCCTCCAAACTTGCTCACGAATAGATTGCTTATCCATCGAAATCCCAAAGTCTATTTTGAAACATGGGGGTTCCCCTGTATGTAAAACCGGAGTTTCCGCTTTAGGTCCTTACTCACCCCTATCCGGTTAGAGGACGCAATCTCGAAAGGTTCGGAGGTACCGTAAGTTATCACAAGTTCGCTTTTAGGGTCTGTCAAATCCAATCCGTGATGGTGGGCATAGGTTATTCCCATGGCCCGGGTGAGTTTTCCGGGGCCCGATGTCAAATTCAAGGGCTCCTCCGTCCCCCTCCGCCGTGCCATCGTCTCAATGCCCCCGAGCGGCTCCAGCGCACGAATCAGCACGGCACCTGGGACCCCCTCCCGCTGCGTCGTGACGTTGAACAGCCAATGGTTATGCACCATGTACACGAACGCCAGTCCTCCCTTTTCCCACATGAGCCAGTTCAACTTGGTCCGTTTACGTGAAGCTCTGGACGCAGGATCCCCTTTGCCATAGTAAGCCTCAGTTTCAACTATTTTCCCACTAGTGACCCCTTCCGGTGAACGGTAAACTAACAACTTGCCCAGCAATTCCTTGGCTACCTGTGTAGTATCTCTTTCATAAAACGGCCTTGGGAGCGATACCATTTGAACCCTATCAAGACTAGGAGAAAGCTAAAATAACTCTAACCCACGTTTAATTGGGAGGTTGAAAATGAAGATTGACCAGATGGTGAAGGAAAAGTACCCAGGATTTATCGCAGGCTATGCTCTTGTTAGCGGCGTTACGATTGAACCCACGATGGAGGGGTTGATAGAAAGAAAACGCCAAGTCTTCAGCGATTTGAAAGCGCGATATGGGGCTGTTGACACACTGGAGTTGCCAGAGGTTAAGGCCTATCGGGAGTTCTTTAAGACCATGGGCGCTGATCCCTCGAGCTACCGACCCGCACCCGAATATCTGCTCCGCAGAGCACTCGACGACCGTTTCCCTGGAATTAACAATCTCGTCGACTCCTGCCTGTTGGCGACCGTAGAGAACTGGGTTGCAGCTGGAGTTTACGACACCCAAAAAATCAAAGGTGAGCCGAGAACCACGCTGGCGACAGAAACAGAAACATTTGAACTCATCGACGGACGCAAGCTCAGCCCGAAACCTGAGGAGATAATCTTACGGGACGATAATAGGGTACTCGCTGCTTACACACTGGGCGATGCAAAAGCGACCATGATTACACAGAAAACATCGAACGCGCTGATTGTGATTTGGAACGCCCCAGGGATAACCAAAGAGCAGGTTGAGGCTGCGGTCAATTCACTTGCAACTTACGCTAGAAGATATTGTGGCGGGCACGTTGAACGAAGCGAGATTCTATAGTGGCAAGCATGACGCATCCGTTTACACTACTCGGGATAGCACTGATTCTACTAGGTATTGCCTTCGTGCTAATGCTTATCGTCGGATTTACTTCGTCACATCACCTTTTCTGCTTGTGCTCTCGCTCGTTGTATTCGTCGCCTACCTGATGACTCGGTGAACCACAAAACTCAGATTTATGCGTTTGGGTAGTGGTAATAATGGGTATTGAATGATTCCGAAGCTTCGACATCTGCAACGTCAAGCCAAGGGACGCGCCACCCTCATAAGCTCTGAGGATGGCTGGACTTCTGATGAAGGGTCTGTCCTCCTCCTAGAAAACCCGAACTTATCCCTTACATTTAGAAACGGTGCCGCTGTTCTCGAATCTGGAACTCATAGGTTAGGTCGAGGTGACAACCCACTAGCTATGATCGAGGAAACACTAAGCAAGGGTTACATCGCTGTGGGTTATTTCGGCTACGAATTCTTTCGGTTTCTACAACCAGATTTTCCACTTGGCCAAGAAAAAAACGGGTTTGTATTTCCAGATGCTTCATTCTTGTTTTTTGATGAGAACAAGCTCCAAGAGAAAAAATTAGATGAGTGGCTGGATGGCCTAAAAACCGTGGACAGCACGCAACCAAATCACCTCCCCCGACCAAACATGACCAAAACAAAATTTGTTCGGATAGTCGAGCGAGCGCGCCAGTACATCGCCAAAGGAGACATCTACCAAGTCAACCTCTCACAGCGCTTCGAAATCCCACTCAAAATCCCACCTGAGCCGTTCCTCGCTAAGCTTTACCAAGCGCAGCCAGTTCCATTCGCCTGTTGTCTCGACTTCGGGGAATTTCAACTCCTGAGCGGCTCCATGGAGCTTTTCCTGAGAAAAAGTGGGCGTCAGCTGACGACTAAACCTATCAAGGGCACGCGAAAACGAGGGCGGGACGAGCAGGAGGACCGGAAACTTCAGCGGGAGCTGCTAGAAAGTGATAAGGAAAGGGCCGAAAACCTCATGATAGTAGACCTCATGCGAAACGATTTGGGGCGAGTTTGCGAGTTTGGTAGCGTGCGAGTGAATAATCTCTTTAAAATCGAGTCGTACTCGACTCTCTACCAGATGGTGTCTGAGGTAAACGGTAAGCTTCGTGATGGAGTCACAGTTGAGGATATCATCCGAAATACCTTTCCCCCTGGCTCGGTCACCGGAGCGCCGAAGCAAAGGGCGATGGAGATAATCGACGAACTCGAACCACACCTCCGGAGCCCATACTGCGGCGCAATCGGACTTTTCATGCCCAACGGTGACTTTACGCTAAGCGTGGCAATCCGAGTGTTGGCAGCGTCGAAGGGCGTGGGGACTTTTTGGGTTGGTGGTGGGATAATGTGGGATTCAGTGCCGGAGTTTGAGTACGAAGAAACCTTAATCAAAGCACAGGCGATGATGAGAGCGCTAGCATGAGGTGGCGGAAGTGACGGAACTCGTGTTATTGGATGGGAAACCATTTGTGGAAAAAATTCCACTCAGGTCTCTACTTTATGCTGAGGGATTATTCGAAACATTTAGATGGAAAAACTCTCCACCAGTTTATCTAGAAAAACACCTCGCTCGAATGAAACGGGGGGCCGAATTTCTTTCCATACCCTTTCCAAGCGAAGAGAACGTCAAAAGGGCTGTACATGAAGCAATAAATAAATCAGGTTTAGCAGATGCCTACGTGAAAATTTGTCTCTTATCCTCTGGTAGTGTGAAATTCTACGAGCAAGCTGATGAAGGACATGTTTTGGTGATTGTCAATGATTACGATTCACCAAAAAATCGCATGCGAGCCAATGTCGTTTCTTTTAGGCGGACCTCTTCATCACTACTACTTCGCGTGAAATCGATGAACTATTTAGAAAACGTGCTCGCTCGCAGGGAAGCAAGGGACGGAGGTTACGATGAGGCTATTTTTCTTAACGAACGTGGCGAAGTTGCTGAAGGTAGCACGACGAATATCTTCTGGGTGAAAAAGAGAGTCCTCTGCACCCCTGATGTCGACTGCGGACTCTTGCCGGGCATCACCCGTGAAGCGCTAATCTCGCTCGCTTCGGAGCTAGGTCTTGAAGTGAAAGAGGGAAAATTTGAATTGGACGAGGTTCTCTCCTCCGATGGTGCGTTTCTAACGAACTCGTTGGTCGGGATAGCTGCGCTTACTGAAGTTGATAACGCCAACGTAACATTAAATGAGGAACTCTTCATCAAACTTAGAGATACCCTATTCAGGAGATTGAGATGGGTTTCTTAAGGCTTCTTTAGTTTCAAAATTGCTTCCGCGATATTTCCACTTGTTTCTTTTAGTGTCTGCGCCGCCGCCTCGCGTTCAATCCCTGCCTGTTCCATTACCAGCTTGATGTCGTCTTCGCTAGGTTGAAACTCTGGTTTTCGTTCTAACTCTCGCCCGCTCACCTGGTAACTCTTCTGCCCAGCCATCTCGGTGAGCGTCACTTGGGCACCTGGAATAACTATTTCCTTATCGGCGAGCTTAATCACGACCTCTTGGACCCCTTCAAGATCGTGTGCCTTAATCCCCATCTGGTGCATCATGCGTTCCATCTGACGCTTGTCAATTCGTTTTGGAAACATTAACCATCAACTCCTGCTTCTTTACTTCCCAAATCCTCGTCTGACTTCTACAGCTTTACCAACTTTAAACGCTACCATTTCTCCCCCCGTCAATAAGGCTTTTCCGCTCGCTAACAGGCAATCGTGCGGGTCTACGAGGAGTACCTCTTCGGCTGGTCTTATCTCTAGGTCGGCTGCCACGACGTGTTTGGCGAACATGCTCCTACCTCGAGCCACAAATGGAGCTGCGTCGTCGCTCACTGTAACGCGCAAGCGGGGGGGCTTTAACGCAGCATGCACGAGCTTGGCACCCTCTCGGTTTAGCACGATGAATCCATCTGAAGCACGGATTGCACATAGTGGCTTGTCAGCTAGCCAAACCTGACGAATCCGTCCTTTGCTCCTCACCACACGAACGCTATCGGAGAATAGTGATCTACCAACACCTTTGTCAAACAAATAGTCAGCAACAGCCCGTAACTTCAGAAGATCTTTTGGAGTTGGATTCTGCAAGGTACCACCATGCTTAATTTCATGCTTTTCAAATAACTTTTCACGCCCACCCAGGTCCTATCCAAGCGTCCACGACTACATGATCTACACCGGGTGCATAGCGTTTCACGACACGCTTGTGCAAGATTTCGACCTTCCGCCCAGCCGCTGCTTCAAGCACGCGTTTTATCGGCCGCTCGAATCTGAGCTTGGAAGGAACGCTCTCATGATAGTGAATTATGCCCCCGCCAGGTTTGAGCACATCAAGCGCTAGTGGGAGGTACCTATGAGTCACATGTAGGATGCCCATTATCACACGATCCGCCACACCACGAGGGGAGACCTTTGCGCAATCACCCAATAACGGCCTCACGACGTGCCCAACCCGGTTGACCCTAATGTTTTCACGTAGATACCCAT
>JAUWXD010000032.1 GCA_030616505.1 Hadesarchaea archaeon | reverse complement strand
CGCCGGAAAGAAGGTGGACGAGACAGGGTTAGCGAGTGTCTTGAAGGCAGCGGGAGTGGAAGCCGACGAGGCCAGAGTGAAAGCCATGGTGGCTGCGCTTGAAGGAGTAAACATCGACGAGGCCATCAAGACTGCGGCTGTTCCAGCAGTGGCTGCACCTGCGGCAGCTCCAGCGAAGGCAGAGGGCAAGAAAGAAGAGAAAGTCGAAGAGGAGAAGAAGGACGAAGAAGCCTTGGATGGACTAGGTGCGCTGTTCGGGTAAAACCAAAATCCATTCTCGGATCCATTTTGCGCAATCCGGTTTCCAATCCAGCGAAGACTTTTAACTTCAGTCCGAATATTTGCTTGGCGAGGCGAGCATATTGGGAGACATTTACAAAGTTAACCTTTTCAAGCGTGAAGGCTTCAAGCGCAAAAAGTGTGAGCATTGCGGACGGATTTTCTGGACGCTTGACCCAAAGCGAACTTCATGTGGTGACACCCCTTGCGACAGGTACACTTTCATAGGTCATTCCCCCACGAAGCGGAAATATTCGCTTGCCGAGATGGAGCAGGCATGTCTAAAATTTTTCGAGCGCCGAAAACATAAGGCACTTAATCGATATCCTGTGGTGGCCAGATGGCGTGATGACATCTTTCTTACCATAGCCTCGATCGCGGATTTTCAGCCGTGGGTCACCAGCGGCCAAGTGCCACCTCCTGCGAACCCTCTGGTAATCAGCCAGCCAAGCATCCGACTTAAAGATATAGATAACGTCGGGCGCTCGGGCAAACACTTCACTCTCTTCTTCATGGGCGGTCATCACGCTTTCAATTCCCCTCGCCAACGAGTTTATTGGAATGACAAGACGGTCGAGTTGTGTCACAAGTTTTTGACGAAGGAGCTCAGGATAAAACCCGAGGAGATTACTTACGTTCAAGATTTTTGGGAAGGCGGAGGAAACGCTGGAGAGGATTTCGAGGTGAACGTGTGCGGGTTGGAGATAGCGACGTTGGTCTTTATGCAGTACGCCAGCGCCGACGGCAAATACTCGCCACTCCCCATGAAGATTGTCGACACGGGTTATGGAATCGAGCGTCTTGCATGGCTCTCGCAGGGAAAGGCTTCGAGTTATGAGGCGATATTTGGCCCCATGGTTGAGCATCTCAGAAAGCTGTCTGGCGTGAAGATGCCGCCCGAGAAGGTGCTCCGTGAGAACTCTGAGCTGGCCGGAATTATTGACATTGAAACTGGTCGTGACCTCCAGATGCTCAGGTCCAAGGTGGCATCGCGCACAAGGTTGAGCGTGGAGGAACTCGACAAACTGTTGGCTCCTCTTGAGGCCATTTATGCAATAGCTGACCACCTGCGTTGTTTGGCGTTCATGTTTGGTGATGGAATGACTCCAAGCAACGTTCGGGAGGGCTACTTGGCACGCAGCGTCCTCCGGAGAACGTTGGGCTTGATGCGAGGGCTAGGCATGAAAACACCACTCGCTGAATTAATGGTGATCGAACTCAATCAGTTGAAGTCACAGTTCCCCGGGTTGAGCGAGCGAAAGGATTACATTCTAGAGGTAGTCGAGGCCGAAGAGCAGCGCTACCGAGATGCAATCTCGCGAGGAAGCAGGATGGTCGAGCGAATGGCAGGAGAACTCCGTTCCAAAGGCGAGTCCTTACCTCAAGCGAAACTCATCGAGCTTTACGATAGTCACGGGTTAACTCCTGACATAGTGAAGGAGGTCGCTAGTAAAGCAGGAGTTCGGGTGGATGTTCCAGATGATTTTTACATCAAGGTCGCAAAGTCTCACAGCAGGGCGAGGCATGTGCCCGTAGCAATAGCTCCTGTTTCAAAAAAGAAGCTCGGTCGCCTTTCTCCCACAAAACAACTTTGCTACAAAGACCCGTATGCGCGAGAGTTCAGGGCACGGGTGCTACGAAGCTTTGACAATTATGTAGTGTTAAATCAGACAGCTTTTTATCCGGAAGGTGGAGGACAGCTAAGCGATATCGGCTCACTTGAAACCAAGGGAGTCAAAGCAGAGGTGTTAAGAGTAGTTAAGGTCGAAGATATCGTTCTTCATCAGGTAAAACCAAATCTATTCAATACTGGGCAGCGGGTGGTAGGGAAACTGGACTGGTCGAGGCGAAGTTCTTTAATGTCTCATCATACTGGAACCCACATCTTACTCGGTGCCGCACGGCGAGTCCTCGGTGAGCACGTGTGGCAGCAGGGAGTGCAAAAGGGAGTTGAGCGAGCACGTCTCGATATCTCCCATTTCAAGCGCGTTGAGCCCAATGAGCTAAGAGAAATCGAGCGCTTGGCAAATAAGGTGGTCACGGATAACCGCCCCGTCCGCGCCGAGTGGATGGACAGAAATGAGGCCGAACTAAAATATGGTTTCGATCTATATCAGGGAGGCATAGTCCCTGGAAAGCAGGTCCGAATTGTTGATGTAGAAAGGTGGAATACTCAGGCTTGTGCAGGTACCCACTTCGAGCGGACTGGGGAAGTGGGACTCATCAAGATTATGCGTACCGAGCGTATCCAAGACGGAATCGAACGAATCGAGTTCGCGACCGGTGCGGCGGCGTTGAAATTTGTGCAGGGGCAGGAGAGGCAACTTGCGAAGTCAGCCGAGGTTCTGCGGACTAAATCCGACCAAGTGGCTGTTGCTACACAGCAGCTTTTCGACGATTGGAAAGTGGCACAAAAGGAGATTGAACGGTTGAGCAAACGGACGGCAGAGTTTCGGTTGTCTGAACTCAAGTCGAAGGTTAGGTCTGTTGGTAAGGTCCGGGTGATATGTCAGGAGGTAGAAAACGCAAGCGTTGATGAGTTGATAAAAATAGCTAGCGCTCTCAAGGGGACGGACAAGAGACTCGTCGTGATACTGGGGTCTCGCGACACAACGGTCAGACTAGTCGCAATGGCCGGTGAAGAGGCAATAAATGTGGGGATAAACTGCGGAGTGATAACCTCCGAGGTTTCGAGAGTACTGGGCGGCGGAGGCGGAGGAAAACCATCGATGGGTCAAGGCGGTGGACCGAAGACGAATCTTCTGGTAAATGCGTTAAAGAAAGCGCGGGAGATATGTGTAAAGCAACAGTTTGTTGGGTGAGAGTGTGATGAATTGGAAAGATATCGACGCTAAATGGCAGCAGGCATGGCGTGATGCAAAGATCTTCGAATCAAAACCTAACGAAAGATCAAAGTTCTACCTCACCGTGGCGTATCCATATGTTTCAGGTCCCATGCATGTGGGTCACGGTCGTACGTACACGGTGCCAGACGTAATTGCCCGCTACAAGCGCATGCAGGGTTTCAACGTGCTATTCCCAATGGCATACCATTTCACAGGAACACCTATCATCGGGGCAGCCAAACGGGTCGCACGGCGCGAGCCAGGGTTCGTTAAGGTGCTCCTCGAACGGTACGGCATAGCTGAACAAAATCTCCAGCAGTTTGAGGACCCTCACTACTTCGCCACCCACTTCGCACGGGAAAGTGACCTGAGCTATCAAAAAGGTATGGAATGGTTGGGATACTCGATCGACTGGCGCCGTGAATTCACAACTGTAGACCCATCCTACAGCAAGTTCATCACTTGGCAGTATCATCGGCTGCAGGAGGCGGGCCTCATTGTGAAGGGCAAACACCCAGTCAAGTGGTGCCCAGGGTGCGGAAACCCGGTTACCGACCACGACCTGCTCGAAGGAGAAGGTGCGGAAGTGGCCGAGTTCACCCTGTTGAAGTACAGGTCCGGCAGTTACATCATTCCCGCTGCCACCCTTCGTCCCGAAACTGTCTTTGGAGTAACGAATCTCTGGATGAATCCGGATGCAAAATACGTCTGCGCGGAAGTGAACGGTGAAAAGTGGATTGTAAGCGAGCAGGCAGTGGAGAAGTTGCGTCGACAGGGTTACTCGGTCGGTAGGGTAATACCCGGCAGAATAAATTTCAACGAGGAGGTGGAGGTGCCGCTAACTCATAAGATTGTACCTGTCCTCCCGGCACACTTCGTCGACCCAGAAAACGCGACAGGTGTGGTGGGGTCCGTCCCCTCTCACGCCCCGTATGATCACATTGCCCTCATGGAACTCCAACAACATCCCGAAACACTTCAGCCCCACGGCATCAGCCAGATGATGGTTATGGGGCTCAGGCCGATTTCCCTGATTGAAGTCGATGGGTTCAGCTACTCTCCAGCGGTAGATGTCGTGGACCGGATGGGAATCACGCAACAAACAGATCCAAAGCTGGAGGAAGCAACAGCAGAAGTCTATCGGAACGAGTTCGCCAAAGGCAGGATGCGTTCGTGGGTTCCCAAGTATGCAGGTATGTTGGTTTCTCAAGCGAAGCAGGCCGTACGCGGTGACATGCTGGCGAACAGCGAAGCCGCCACGATGTACGAGTTTTCAGCTAAGCCAGTCACGTGCAGATGCGGAACGAAGGTGACAGTGAAGGTGGTCGAAGATCAGTGGTTCCTGAACTATGCCGACGAAGGTTGGAAGGCGAAGGCCAGGGAATGCTTGGCGCGCATGCACTTGGTGCCGCCAGAAACCCGCACTCAATACGAGCACACCATCAATTGGCTTCACGAGTGGCCCTGCACCCGCAGCGTAGGGATGGGGACACCTGCACCATGGGACCAGAAGTGGATAATCGAATCCCTCAGCGACTCAACGATATACATGGCATATTACACGATTTCCCACCTGTTGAAGACGATAGACCCACAGAAGCTCTCGGATGAGGTCTTCGACTACATCTTCCGAGGAAAAGGTGACTCTAGTTCGATATCCAGCTCCACAGGAATCGAGCAGGAGAAACTCGAACAGATGCGCCGAGAGTTTGAGTACTGGTATCCGATGGATTACCGCATGTCGGCGAACGAGCTAATCCCCAATCACCTCACATTCCACATATTCCACCACGCGCAACTTTTCCCAGAGCGATGCCCGCGAGGGATAGTGAGCTTCGGGATGGCGGTGCTGGAGGGCCAGAAGATGTCGTCATCGAAGGGCAACATCATCGCAATCAACGAGGCGGTCAGAGAGCACGGGGCGGATACGGTGCGCCTCTACTTGATGTCGGTCGCGGAGCCATGGCAGGACTTGGACTGGCACGCGAGCGAGGTCGCGGCGATGCGGAAAAACTTGGAACGGTTTTACTCGCTCGCTGGGGAGATAATATCTCTGCCGAAGTCCGAGAGACCTAGCTTCGCCCAACCCGAGAGGTGGATGCTCAACCAGCTCCAGTGCCATATCGAAGCGGCAACCAAGGCACTGGACGCGTTCGAGACCCGCAAGGCGGTTCAGCACGTTTTCTTCATGCTGATGCAGGACCTTCGCTGGTACATGAAACGTGCCAGGCAGCCAGAGGCGCGTGTCCACATGTCGAAGCGCGTGATTAAGGTATGGCTTCGACTGCTCGCTCCGTTCACGCCCCACCTCTGCGAGGAGCTCTGGAGGCAAATGGGCAAGGAAGACTTCGTGTCTGTGGCTCCTTGGCCCAGTGTTGAAAAGGGGTTAATCGACGATAGCGCCGAGATGATTGAGAGTCACATCAAACGAGTCTTGGAGGATGTGGGGAAAATACAAAAGGTGGTCAAGGTAAGTCACTCGAACAAAGTCTGCCTCTACGTGGCGCAGGACTGGAAGTGGAAGGCGTATCGCATCGCCATGGAGCACGTGCGGGCTGGACGGGTCGATTTTGGCAAACTTCTACGCACGGTCGAGGAGGAGCTAGGGTTGAGGCTTCACAAAGCAGATTTGTCGAAATAT
>JAUWXD010000055.1 GCA_030616505.1 Hadesarchaea archaeon | reverse complement strand
CCCCAGATCTGATTTTCCCAAGTAACCTCATATCGCTCGATTTGCGTGTTCTCACGGTAGAACCCGATTGCGAACGAAAAGTCGATGCGCCAGTTTTCTGGATTAGCTTCGGCCTCGTAAGTGTGCCATAAACCCCATGACAAATCCTCTTGGGCGTGGTAATCGCGTAGGGTTACAAGATCAGCTTTTTCTTTAGGCACATCGACCCACCCGTAGTTCATGAAAACCTCCCGCGGGTAAAGGTGATCTACCTTCCAGGTTAAGGATGGCCCATATGGACTGTTTTCCACGATCGACATCAAAATCCCAAGCTGTGAACGTCGGGAGCCCCGTAGGTTCACGACTCCGCTGGCGTTGGCCTGAAGTGTCAGTGTGTTGTCGTTCTCGACATAATAAAGCTCCCATCCACCAAATACCTCCCCGGCAAATTTGTTCTCAATCTGAGGTGCGGCAAACATAAGTCCCAAGTTCTCGAGAGGCTCACCATTCTCCGGGCCGATATAGGTAAACATCGCCCGGTAGTCGAAGCGCACGTCCTCCTCCCCCAGCCTCCAGGGCACCCCAAACCCGATGATGCTGACGGCCAGCGCCACGGCCAAGCAGCTCGCGGCGGTCGTGCCCCACCCTGGGGGCGTGATCTGCTCCCCGGCAAACATGCTAACGAGCCAGGCTACCCCGAGCATCCCCGCAAGCGTGAGCAGCGAAGTCGGCCACCCCAGCCAGAAGTTCAGAGCCAGCAGGATGAAAGCGAAAACCCCAAGGGTGAGCAATATGCCTATGATTGAGCGGAAGCGTTTGTCGAGTTTGCGCTTCATGATTCACCACCTATCTTTTCAGCGTGGGGATAAAACGTTTTGGCGCTATGGATAAATCGGTTGGGGGGAAATGCGCGACTCTCGATGAGTTTTTAAAAAGGATTCGGTAAATATTCACCCTGTGTGAACTTCATGCAATTGATCAAACAAAATCCTTATATACACATTTATACACACTTTTATGTATGTGGGAGAAAAATGAGATTGTTGAGTTGAATAGGAGCGTGGGAGGGAGAGGGACAATGATCAATGAGAGCAACCTAGATTTCGCCGTTTCTGCGCAAAAGCAGACGAAGGATTCGCTGTCGCAACTAGCGTATGTGGTCAGGGCATTGTTGGTTGGCCATGCCTTCGAGGATTTTAACAAGCGAACAGCTGTCGCGGTAATGGTTACCACCTTTGAGGAGCTAAAGCTAGCCTACGATCCATATGCCGTGGACAACTTGGTAACACGAATCGCCAAAAAAAGAATAAGAAATGTGAAAACAATCAGGAGTATGATTAGGGATGTCATCCGATAAGGTGGAACGGGCTAAAAAGCTGATTGCCTTACATCCAGAGTGGTTCGATGCCCTTGGTATCTATGACGAGACTGGCAAGCTCCCGCGTTTTCCGACAAAGGTAAGAATAAACTTCACGATAGATGAAGAGTTATATCACAAGTTCAGGCAGTTCTGTAAGCGCAATGGATTTAAAATGAGTCAAATGGTTGAGAAGAAAATCTTAGAATTCCTAAGAGAAAGTGGAGAGATCACTTTAGAGTAGAGTTTTGAAGCGGGGGCGGCGGCGATGTCCCCAAGTTCGTACAGCGGGGGCGGGAACTTCAAATTTAATGATTTCCAGAATACGAGGGGAAGACGTGGTCCCGGGATCATCACGACTTTTTTATCAACAAATGCCTAGGGCTGCTCAAAGCTAGACCCGAGCTGATTGAGGAAATGAGGGGCATCCGCACGCTTTGAACCTAACGGAGGAAGCACGGAGAGGCGGTTAAAATTTAACTTTTTTTTACAAACTTCTTGATCCTCTGGTGTTTGATTCGCTTGTCGAAAAGTTCGTTGATCGCCATTCAATCCCAAGAAATTCCTTCAAGTATCTGGGATCCGGTTTCAAACTCGGCCTCGGCACTAGATAAATAACCCTGTGTAGCATACTCGCAACCCGTTATATAATGTGCAAGGGCTTCTTCAGTGGTGCTTGTTGTTGAGTAAAATTCGGACGCCATTGAGGCAAAAAAAGCCGTTTCGCAGTTTCTAAGATTATCGAACTTGCTTTTGGCCACCCCAATGTCTGATTGTGAATCCTGAAAAGCAATTTTAGCAGCGTGCCAGTCATATAGTTGTATATAATCCACCGCTTCGAGGAGGGTTCCCATACTTCTTACGAAGGGGATAAAAGCGTCAATAAAACTGCTGAAATCCGGAAACAACGTTTCATATTCCGCAAAAAATGCTTGCCCTTCGACCACGTTAGATTTAAGTTCTGGAGGCAACGATTCTACATCTATTGAATCTAAATCTTCTTTTGCAGAAAGAAAATACGGTTGGGCTCGATCAATGTCTTCTTTGGCATCTAAAAATTTAGTTACAGCTCCATCCCAGTCTTCATACCCCAAACGCAACATCGCCTGTTCGTAGTCTTCAAAAGCGTCAGATAAGCAACTCGCCCATTCTATAAGATTTGACCATGCATCGCGCCAGCATAAAGCAACTTGCTTTCTCGCTGGCTCAATATCTGCTTTTTCTAAATATTTTCTACTTTCCTCCACATCAGTTTTAGCCCCCGCGAGTTTTATCCTCGCACCTGCATAGTCATTTTCATCCCAGCATTCCATTGCTTGGGAGTATTTTTCAACGGAGGAATCCAAGAGATTCACCGCTTGGCCCATAGCAGTTTGGGTCTCTTTCTCCGTGTAGTATACAAAAATGGATGCACCAATAAAAATAAAAACAACGGTGACAATTATCCCCAAATGAATTTTTTTCATGGGAGATCCTCAACTGGTTTGTAGCTTTCTTTTTCTTCTCTGATGTATTGCGCCAGCTTTATCGGCTCCTCCTTTATTATTGTCTTAAAAACTCAAGATTTTGCCTTCAGGCGCTTCAAACTCTTTGAGATCTCCTTGGTGCTCCGGCGCATCGACCGCACCACGAAGATCATCACGAGCGCCCCGACCACCATCGCCAGGATACCCACGACCAACATGATGTTGAGTGCCGCCTCGCGCTCTGGAGATACGCTTTGACCGACCACCGCGAAGTACGAGAACTCCGTCGTCGGCACCGAGTAGCGGAGATAAAGGTTATCCTCACCGATGAAGTTCGTCGGCAGCTCGGCCCATCGACCCTCCCCCTCACCGAACCGAAGCAACCTCACCGTGTCCTTGTCGATGTCGTTCACACTTATCCAAAGCTTCGACACCCTAAACTCCAAGGTGGCGCTCTCAACCTGTTCTGGTGCGGTTGTCCTCACCTCTAGATAATGAGACACGATGCCCCTCTCAGCTGGCGGGTCGACCACCCCCGCTGGTTTCTCGGGGAGCCGCTGCGCTCGGATATCTATACTCTCCACCGCTACCGCTAGGGTTACCCTGATCTTGCTCACGGGTTGATCTTTTTCAAAATTCACGTTGATGACTCGCTCGCTCTCTATCTCCACGCTCTCGATGTAGTTGTTCTCTACCTCAATCGTCTGACCAACGGAACTCTGAATGTTCTCGATCGTGACGGTGGCTGGACCTACCCAGTAACTTATCCGTGTGCCCGCTTCCCCGGTGACGAGCGCTAGGAGGGCGTCGCCGGCCGAGGAGCCCGTCCAAGTGTAGGTGGTGTCCGTCTGGGTGTAGCCGGACGGTAGGTTCACCACTTCAGCACCCGAGGGCACCCTCAACGCAAACGTCACGTCTTCATTTTCTGCCGAGATGCTGGGAGTTCCAAGAGAGGTAGGCCAGTACTCCTGCAGCACGCCGAAGTCCACCACGATCATGTTGTCGGTTCGGGTCACCACACCCATCTCATCGGTTCGCAGTTCGAATTCAAAATCCAACCCAATCGTCGAGGTTACTCCGGCGGACCTCATTTGCAGCTCTGCCATCACCGTCTTAGAAACGAGCCTGAATAGGATGTTCAACGTTAGCCCCTCTAGGTCCTCCGTAATCGTTGCAGGGATGCTCCCGGTCCCCGTTGTTGTGATGCTCATCGGCAGCTCCCTTCGCACCTCTGCCCCAAACATCGAGCTCTCGGCGGTCAGGGTCAAGCCGAAGGTTAATTTTGATGCGGCACCGTCCCAATCGAGCTCGGTAATGCTGAGGTTGGTCATCTCCAGAACATATTGAGCATTTGTGAGTGATGAGTTG
>JAUWXD010000028.1 GCA_030616505.1 Hadesarchaea archaeon | reverse complement strand
CCTAAGGAACTCTGCGTCTGCCAAGAGATAGCACGCGAGCAACAGCGAATAAGCGTTTACTCGATAAAACGAAAGTTCGGTAAAATTGTGACCATCATCCAAGGGCTGGACGAAAAACAGTTGGACCTGAAAAAACTGACGAAAGACCTGAAATCGAAATTCGCTTGCGGTGGGACCTCGAAGGACGGACGCATCGAACTCCAAGGCGACCATAAGGCACGCGCCAAAGATGTGCTCGCAGGGATGGGATTTTCCCCTGAGATGATTGATGTTAGATAGGTGGTGAGATGCCGGTGACGAAGCAAAACTTGTTGCGGCACGAGCTCATTGGGCTCGAGACAAAAGTCATGGACAGCTCTGACCATACACTGCGCGGCGCCTCTGGAAAGGTCGTGGACGAAACGCGCAACATGCTGGTTATAGAGCAAGGGGAAGAAACCAGAACGATTTCAAAATCCAACTCCACGTTTCTCATCACCCTGCCGGATGGTGAAAGGGTGACTGTGGATGGAAAAAAACTGGTTGGGCGGCCCGAGGAGCGGGTCAGGCGAAGGTGAGACTATGGTTGGCATGGGGATTGAACCTCCAAAAGAAAAGTGCTCAGATGTGAAGTGCCCGTTCCACGGAGAGCTATCGGTCCGTGGGAGAGCGTTCGAGGGTGTGGTCGTGAGCGACAAAATGGCAGGTACGGTAACCGTGGAACTCGAGCGTATGCAATTCATCCCAAAATATGAGAGGTATGAACGCCGAACATCCAAGTTCCACGCCCATAACCCATCTTGCATCGCGGCAAAAACAGGTGATAAAGTCAAAATCATGGAGTGCCGGCGACTGAGTAAGACAAAAACCTTCGTCGTCGTGCAAAAGATGTAGGGATAAAGGATGGGAAAGAAAGGTGCAGGTGCTTCGATAGGGGTTTCTGCGGTTACTCCCGTGCGGGCACTGCCTATAGGGGCGCGGCTAGCCTGCGTGGACAACACGGGGGCGAGAGAAATCCAGATTGTAAGCGTCATGGGTTACAAGGGCAGGCGCGCGCGCATGGCCAGCGCCGGTGTCGGTAGCAGGATAGTCGCGTCGGTCAAAAAAGGCAAGGCTGAACTACGAACACAACTGGTCCAAGCCGTAGTAGTCCGACAGAGTAAAGAGTACCGTCGCATGGATGGAATGCACATAAAATTTGATGACAACGCAGCTGTACTCATTACGCCCGAAGCAGCGCCGCGCGGTTCCGATATAAAAGGTCCCATCGCAAGAGAGGCCGCTGAAAGATGGCCGCGAGTCGCCGGGATAGCTTCAACCGTGGTGTGAGATATGACAACCAAACAACCCAGAAAGCAACATTTGGCGCTTTATTCTGCCCCTCTGCACTCACGTCACAGGTTTCTCTCTGCCCCCCTCAACCGAGAACTCAGAGAAAAACACAAAACACGTTCTATACCGATTCGTAAGGGTGACCGTGTACGAGTCCTGCGAGGTGACTTTAAGAAACTCGAGGGAGATGTAATGGAAGTTGACACAAAACACCGGTTTATTCGAGTAGAGGGAGCATCTGTGGCCAAAGCTGATGGAACTCAAGTCGCGAAAATGATCAAGCCTTCGAATGTTATGCTGTTGAAGCTGGTAGAGGACAAGGAACGTGCACGCATCCTTGAAAGGAGGTCTAAAAGTGGCTAAAAAAGGCGGGAGTCGACATTTGAAAAGATACGCCGCGTCACGGGCTCTCAAACTGTCTCGGAAATCACACGTATGGACAACGAAGGCTGTTCCTGGTCCCCACTCCAATGAAAGTTCCATTCCGCTTCGACTTGCCCTACGTGACTACCTATCGGTGGGGCGGACCGCCAGAGAGGTCGACAGCGCCCTTTCCAAGGGAAATGTCTTGGTGGATGGAAAAATCAGGCGGGAACCTAGCTTTCCAGTTGGCATCATGGATGTTGTACAGTTACCTGCGCTTAACCGTAGTTATCGTATCCTCTTGGACCACAGAGGACGCTTGGTCCTAAAAGAGATAGATCCGTCCGAAGCGGCCATGAAGCTCTGTAAGGTGGTGCGCAAACAAATCGTTCGAGAAAAAAAGATTCAACTGACATTTCATGACGGAAAAACGCTCGTTGGGGATTTGAAAGAGTTCAAACCAGGAGATGTGGCTAAATTGGCTTTGCCAGAGCTTAGGATGTTGGAACGCCTCCCATTCGAAACAGGTATGGTGGCACTGGTGACTGGTGGGAGTAATGTCAGCAGAACTGGAAAGATAACCGAAATCAAAATAACCGCGGGAGCTCGGCCGAAAATTGTAACATTGAAAACTGATGGAGGGAGTTTTCAAACCCCTGATAAATACGTTTTCGTCGTTGACAAAGAAAAGCCCTCCGTTCCATTGTCGGGTGTGAATGTATGAACAACATGCGCGAGATTCGAATCGAGAAAGTTGTACTAAACATGGGCACAGGCGAGGGCGGCGATAAGCTCGCTAACGCAGAGAAAGTGCTTGAAACCATTGCTCAGCAAAAACCGGCGCGGACCCATGTAAAAAAACCTGTAAGAGAATGGGGAACGAAGCTCGGGAGCCCAATAGGATGTAGGGTAACACTGCGTGATGGGCAAGCAATTGAAACACTGAAGCGACTACTCGATGCGGTCGAGCGACGCGTGAAAAAGGGATCCTTCGATAACGGTGGCAATCTCTCTTTTGGAATCAAGGAACACATCGACATCCCAGGCACTTCTTACGACCCCGAATTAGGTATATTTGGCATGGACGTGTGTATCACGTTGATGAGACCCGGTTACAGAATAAAACGTAGGCGGCGCTTTACCCATCCCATCCCGCCGAGCCACAGAATTACCCAAGAGGAAGCGATAAATTTCATGACCGACAAATTTGGAGTCCAGGTGGTTTGATGGCGAAGAGAAAGTTTGGAAAGGGCGCACACAAGTGCATACACTGTGGCAGGTGTGGGCACGTTTACCAGATGCATGACCTGAAGCTGTGCCGACGGTGTTTCCGGGAGCTTGCTCCGAAGATAGGATTTAAAAAATATAACTAGGTGTAAAGATGTTACTCGATCCACTTGCTAATGCTCTTTCTAAAATCCAGAACCATGAGCGGGCCCGAAAGCGGGAAGTCATCCTATCGCCTTCCTCAAAGCTGATTAACGAAGTCCTGCGCATAATGCAGGCAGATGGATTCATCGGGGAATTCGAATTCATCGACGACGGGAAAGCAGGAGAAGTCAAGGTCGCGCTTAGGGGAAAGGTAAATGGATGTGGAGTGATAAAACCGCGGTATTCTACTAAACATGACGAATATGAAAAATGGGAGAAACGGTACCTGCCAGCTGCGGGTTTCGGGGTGCTCGTGGTTTCAACTCAACAGGGGGCAATGTCGCACAAGAAAGCGATGGAACTGGGGTTAGGTGGCCGGCTTTTAGCGTACATTTATTAGGCTAAACATCTTTCATCACGCTTTTAATTGAGGAAAGCCGAAGATAGACGGAACAAGTATGGAGTGCGTTGTTGATGACAGTTGGTGTAAAAGAAGAGTTTGAGGTGCCCGAAGGCGTGGAGCTAAAGCTCACGGGTAGGACAGCCGAAGTTAGTGGGTCGAAAGGCAAGCTTACGCGAACGTTTGACCTTCCGATGATAGTTCTGGAGGCAAAAGACAAGAAGATTTTGATTAAGGCCGATACCACACGCCGCCGACATAAGGCCGCCGTCTGCACTGTCAAAGCACACTTACAAAACATGTTTAAGGGAGTCACCGAAGGCTTCACTTATAAATTACGTATAGTGTATTCTCACTTTCCCATCACCATAAAAGTTGAAAACAAACGCGTCCTGATTCAAAACTTTCTTGGGGAGCGATCCCCTCGCGTATCAAAAATTGTCGGCGATGTTAAAGTCAAAGTCAGCGGAGAGGAAATCATTGTCGAGGGGATAAACAAAGATGAGGTCGGACAAACGGCCTACAATCTCGAACAGGCTACTTCCATTAAATATCGAGACTTGAGAACATTTCAGGACGGTTGCTACATCACGGAGCGAGTGTGAATCAAATGAAGAAAAAACATCTACCGAAGTTCAGACGGCAAGAATGGTATCGATTCAAGAGGTTAGGCGATAAATGGCGCAAACCCCGCGGGAGTGACAGCAAAATGCGTGTTGGTGGGCGTGGGAAGCCCTTGACGGTTTCAATCGGATATAAGTCACCCAAAACCACTCGTAACGTTCACCCTTCTGGGTTTGTAGAAGTCCTAGTCAATAACCTGCGAGATTTGGAAGGTATGGACGCACATAGTCAATCTGTTCGAATAGCTTCCGGAGTGGGAAGAAAGAAAAGGGAACAAATTATTGCCAAATCAAAAGAACTCAACCTTAAAGTTCTGAATATAGGGGTGAAAAAACATGAAACTGAACGCACAGAAGAGGCTAGCAGCCCAAATCCTCAAAGTGGGGATAAATAGGGTTTGGGTGGATCCGAACCGTGCCGATGATGTATCCGCCGCGATTACCCGCGCGGACATCAGACGCCTAATCGGGCAAGGAGTCATCCGCGCGAAACCGGAGCATGGGATTAGTCGTGGCAGGTTTAGAAAGCTATCTGCCAAACGCAAGATGGGCAGACGTAGAGGTGCGGGAAGCAGGAAGGGCGCAAAGCGTGCGAGGCTACCTAAAAAGGCCAACTGGATTCAAACCGTTCGCCCACTACGATTGAGGTTGCGAAAATTGAAAAAAGAGGGAGTAATTGGGCCACGAGAGTACCGTAGACTCTACCTCATGGTCAAGGGTGGCGCTTTCAAGAGCAAAGCACACCTCGAAATCCATCTCAAAGAGCGAGGGTTGTTGAAGGGATAAGAAATGCCAAAAATCGGGCCACGTTATCGGGTTCAGTTCAGACGGAAACGGGAGGGCAAGACCGATTATAGGTATAGGATTAGGTTGATACGGTCTGGAAAACCGCGTTTGGTAACGCGGATTTCGCTCAACCACGTCATCGCCCAGGTTATGAAAGCAACTACCAAAGGAGATATGGCCTCGGTTTCAGCGCACTCGAAAAACTTGAAGAAATTTGGGTGGAAATCCCATGGTTCGAATATCTCTGCGGCTTACCTAGTTGGACTACTCTGCGGTTACCGTGAAGTGAAGGACGACGTGAAAGAATGTATACTGGATATTGGGACGCACGATCCCACATCACAAGCCAAAGTTTTTGCTGTGCTTAAAGGTGCACTCGATGCAGGTCTACAAATTCCACATGACGAGGGAATCCTGCCCAAAGACGACAGAATCAATGGAACACACATATCCAAGTACGCCGCCATGCTGAAGGAGAAGAACCCGAAAACCTATCAGACTAGATTCTCCGGCTACCTTGCGCGAGGGCTTCATCCTGAACAGATGTCGGAGCACTTTAATGTAATTAAGCAAGCAATAATTACGCAGTTCAGTTAGGGAGATGAGGAGAATGGCAAGAAGAAGACGACGATTTACAAGACCTAAAAAAGAGTTCAATATTGACCTGTGGCAACCACGCACGAACATCGGGCGCGCCGTTAAGGATAAACAGGTGACTGAAATCTCCCAAATCTTGCGGCAGGGGACTCCAATAAAAGAGATTGAGATTGTCGACGCCTTGGTGCCTAACCTCGAGGAAGACATCCTAGGGGTGAGCTTAGTCCAACGAATGCACAAGTCAGGGAGGCGGGTCAAGTTCCGAGTTGTTACAGTGGTCGGGAATCTAGATGGAATAGTCGGAGTGGGGCACGGGAGCACGAAAGAGATAGGCACCTCGATCAGAAAAGCCATTGACATTGCAAAACTAAATGTGATTG
>JAUWXD010000061.1 GCA_030616505.1 Hadesarchaea archaeon | reverse complement strand
TAATAATAGTTTCGTCAGGCGCTATAGGGGCAGGAATGGGGCACCTCAACCTGAAGACTCGGCCTAAGGAAATGCCCCTCCTCCAAGCAGCCGCAGCCGTCGGGCAAGGTGTCCTGATGCAGGTATACTCGAAGTATTTCAGGGATTACGAGCAGCCAGTGGCGCAGATGTTGCTCACTGGAGAAGATTTCACGGACTCCAAGAGGTATCATAATTTCAAGAACACACTCGCGACTCTGTTGAAATGGTTAGTGGTACCTATCGTGAACGAAAAAGACAGCGTAGAGGTCAAGGAGATAAGGCTCGGCGATAACGACACCCTTTCGGCGCATGTGGCAGCGGGGTCAGGTGCGGACCTTCTAGTGATACTCTCGGATGTTGGAGGGCTTTACAGGGGTTATTCCGAAAAGAAGAGAGGGGAGCTAATTCGGGTTGTTGAACGTGTCACAGGTGAAGTGGAGCGGCTTGCAAACAGCAACTTCCGCGGCTTCGGCGGGATGCTCACGAAGATAAGAGCTGCCAAGATAGCGACGGAAGCAGGAGTGCCTGTGGTGATAGCCAACGGTAACCAGAAAAACGTGCTCGAGCGCGTAATAGCGGGAGAAGAAATAGGCACTATCTTTCTGCCAGCGAGGAGAAAAAAATGAGCGAGGTCATCTCAAAAGCATTGGCTACCCGCAAGGCATCGCTCAAGCTCGCGAACATCGCAACCAAAGAAAAAAATGCGGCTCTCCTGAAAATCGCATCCGCAATTTCTGACAACAAGAGAGCGTTGCTAAAGGCAAACGCCGAGGATGTCGCGGATGCCGAGCGTCTCTTGGTTCAGGGGAAACTCTCAAAGGCGTTTGTCCAGAGGCTCAAGCTCAGCGATCACAAATTGCGCGACATTTCTAAAATGGTGCGAAGCGTCGCGAAGCTTGAGGACCCAGTGGGCCGGACACTTTACGCGATGGAGCTAGACCAGGGCTTGGAGTTGTACAAGGTCTCGTGCCCAATCGGTGTAATTGGAGCGATATTCGAGGCGAGGCCCGATGTATTGCCACAGCTTTCGGCTCTCTGTCTCAAGTCGGGAAACGCAGTGATTTTGAAAGGAGGTAAAGAGGCGAGACGTTCGAACGAGGCATTTTTCGAGATTATCCGCAGCGCCACCGAGCGGGCGGGAATCCCACGCGGATGGGTCCAGCTCATAGAGGCGAGACGAGAGGTTCGGGAGCTGCTCAAACTCGACGAACACATAGACTTGCTCGTCCCACGCGGAAGCAAGGGGTTCGTGAAGTATATTCAGTCCACAACAAGCATCCCAGTGCTTGGCCATGCTGAGGGAGTGTGCCACATCTACGTTGATGCCGAAGCCGACCTGAGGAAGGCGTTGAACATATGCTACGATGCCAAGGTCCAGTATCCCGCCGTGTGCAATGCTGTCGAGACGGTGTTAGTACATCAAACAGTAGCCAAGCGCTTTCTCCCAATGTTGGCCGAGTGGTACAAGCGAGCAAAAGTCAAGATGCGGGGATGCGAAAGAACTAGGAAAATCGTTCGTGGTATCAAAAGGGCGACGGAATATGACTGGCGCACGGAGTACCTCGACTTGGTTGTTTCAATCAAGATCGTGGGCAGCGTCGATGAGGCAATCGATCACATCAACACTTACGGGTCGAAACACACCGATGCGATAGTCACCAAAAATAAAGAAACCGCGTTCAAGTTCCTGATCGGGGTCGATTCCTCAAGCGCGATGCTCAACACTTCAACACGATTTAGTGATGGCTATCGGTACGGTTTGGGAGCAGAGGTTGGGATAGCCACGGGAAAAATACATGCGCGGGGACCAGTCGGGCTGGATGGGCTGACAACTTCAAAATATTATCTGCTGGGCAATGGTCAGGTTGTCGCCACGTATGTTGGTCCAGTCGCGAAACCATTCACTCATCGACTACTTGAAAAACGGTGGGGCGATGTTGTCCAGAACCTCGGTAAAACTTGAGTGAAGTGTTCTTGTGAAGTTCAAGAAAGTCGTTGTCGGCGGGACTTTTGACTACCTACATGACGGGCATGTTGTAGTTTTGACGAAGGCATTCGAAGTTGGAGAGCGGATCATCATAGGGATTTGCTCCGATGAGATGCAACTTCTGCTCCGGAAGGACTCTGCAGGTGTTCAGCTGCTCGATGTGCGAATACCAACGCTGGAGAAGCTGCTGCGCTCTCGCGGTTGGTTCGAACGAGCAGAGATCAAAGTGATTTCGGACGCGTTTGGGTCGGCAGCGGAGGGCGCCGAACTCGAAGCAATCGTAGTCAGCCCCGAGACGAGGAAGCGTGCCGAAGAACTCAACGAGCTTCGGAGTTCGCGAGGATTGAAGCCGCTCGAGATAGTGGAGGTTCCGTTCGTGCTTGCCGAAGATGGGAAACCCATCTCGTCGATAAAGATTCGTTACGGGGAAATTGACATCCACGGAAAACTGTTGAAAAATCCCCGAGTGTTATAAAAGGTAATAGTTTAAATTGCGAAAATCTTGTTTAAACTAACGGTGGACCGATGCATCCCTCACACGATATCCGAGGCACGAAGGGGATTGAGCTCGATGGGCGAAAGATAGTCCTATGCATAACTGGTAGCGTGGCGGCCGTCAAGTGCCCCGAGCTTGCCCGGGAGCTCATGCGTCATGGTGCGGATGTGCGAGCGTGCATGAGCGTTCACGCGACGGAACTGATAACACCCCAGCTCATGCACTGGGCGACTGGAAACGAAGTCGTGGCCGAGCTGACGGGTAAAATCGAACATGTCGAGCTGGCGCAGTGGGCCGACTTGATGTTGGTGGCCCCCGCAACTGCGAACACGTTGGGGAAGATAGCGAGCGCGATTGACGATACACCTGTAACTTCGGTGGTCTCCGTGGCTCTCGGGTTGAAGAAGCCCATCGTCGTGGTCCCGGCTATGCACGGGTCGATGTACGAGCACAAGTTGCTTCAGGAAAATCTGGTGAAGCTCCGTTCGGCGGGTGTGCAGGTGGTTGAACCCCTGTTTGAAGAAGGGAAAGCGAAGCTGGCAAGCGTCGAGGAGATTGTGCAGCGAGCCGTCGAGGTTTTGGGCCCTCAGGACATGGAGGGTATGCGAGTGCTCGTGACTGCAGGCCCGACGGTCGAGCCTATCGATCCCATCAAGATAATCACTAATCGAAGTTCGGGCAAGATGGGCGTAGCAGTGGCCCGAGCCGCTGGTTTGAGGAGCGCTGATGTGGTGCTGGTGTACGGTCCAGGGACGGAAACTCCCCCATCTAACGTGAAAGTCGTGCGGGTTCAGACCACAAAGGAGATGTGTGATGTTTTCACACGCGAGTTGGATTCCTCTCCAGACGTCATTGTCTCTACCGCGGCAGCGCAGGATTTCGTTGTCGAGCATCCAGCCAAACAAAAACTGAGGCATTCGGAACCACCGGCGCTCAAGTTAGTCCCAGCCCCCAGGGTTATCGACAATGCACGGAAGCTGGTGCCCGGAGCCTTCATCGTTGGGTTCAAGGCAGAGTACGGCGTCACCGATGGGCAGCTGGCCGATGCAGCGCGGAAAAAGCTGGAGGACCATGGGCTAGATATGGTGGTCGCAAATGATGTTTCGAGGCCTGGCGCAGGGTTCGGGACAGAAACGAACGAGGTCGTAATCGTCTCACCATCTGGCTCCAAGCCCGTACGCTCAACGAAGACCGAGATAGCCAAGGCAATTCTTGACGCCGCTGTGGCGAAGCTCCGGGGTCGCAAATGATGCGGAAGGTAGTAGCATTCGTTCCGGCTCACATCTCTGGGTTTTTCCAGCCGTGCTATTCGAG
>JAUWXD010000063.1 GCA_030616505.1 Hadesarchaea archaeon | reverse complement strand
TGGCGGGCGCGAAAGTGTTTTTCAAGAACTCTTTGAGGTCATCCGAGTATTCGACTACATCTATGCTTTTTCCGACAGCTTGCCTTGCCCTCCGGATGTTGTCTCCTTTCTTCCCTATCGCGAGTCCAATATCTCCTTTTTTCACCACGAACACAAGTCCACTTCCATTCTCGTTAATCACACAATCACGTACTCGGGCACCAGTCATGCCCTCAAAAAGAGCTATGTAGCGCATCTCCTCGGAAGTGAGCTTGACCGTCATTTATGCGCCCCTAAACCGAGGATATTCGAGCTTCCCTCCTCCACAACTGATAATATGCTCACCAAAAACGGTTTGCCGCACGCCAGCCCGAGGTCCTCGCTGTTCCCATCGAAAGTATGAACGTGTACATTTGCTAGTTTCGCGTAGTGCTCTATGTCTGCTATAAGTTTTGGGTCGCAGTTGGATGCCGCGATAACTAACTTGACTTGCCCACGCTTGAGCGTTTTTAACGATTTATCCGCGCCGATGAAAACTTTGCCTGTGGCGATAGCTTGTTTGATTTCCTTACTCACGTCCACTTTCCTTTTCCCCCTGCATCACTAGCTCCACTGAACCCGTTCCCAGCGGGATAGGTTGCCCAGCTATGACGTTTTCAATTATGCCGGCTAGCATGTCCTTTTCACCGTGTATACAAGCTTCTACTAGGTGTTTTGTGGTGATTTCGAACGATGCCCTCGCGAGCACGCTGGCTTTTTCCCCGCTGATACCGTGACGCCCGACCTGTCTCAATTCACCAGACGTCGTCATCATATCCGCCACGAGCATGATGTGTCTTAGGTCTACTTCGAGTCCCTGTTCATCGAGCGTTTTTACCGCCTCGCTGATTATGGCATTGCGTGCGGCTTCTATGCCCAAGACCTCCTCAAGCTCGTGTATGCTATTCGTCACCGTTCTGCTCTGGTCAACTTCCGGCATTACAAATATTTCCTCTAAATTCGAGCCCTCCGTGTAGACTACATATTCATCTTTTTCCATCTTGACCACTACCCGAGAGACTCCTTTTATACCCCGCAGCGGCAGGGCCCTGACCCTTCTCGCGAGCCTGCGCAGCTCTGATAAAGTCGCTGTTGAAGGTTTCATGCGCAGTTTGTATCCGTCAACGCTTACGTCTATCTTAAGCTCGGCTTTCAAGATAGTTGCGATTTTTGTAGGCGTCAGTCCTCTTCGTTGCAAATTAGAACGATTCATAGTCACGACGAATATCATGTTTATTAAATCGACCTCTGTCTGCAACGCAACGTCCTCCACTGTAGTCAACTCTACCTTTTGAGCGAATTCACGAGCCTTTTCTTTGCTCTTGCCAAATTTCTCTTTTAAGTAAATTGTCATCAGGGGGGCAGATGGTGTCTTCCTCGCGTCGATTATCTCTATAATCCGAGGCAGACCGAGAGTCACGTTAAGTTCCGCCACTCCTGCATAGTGAAAAGTTCGTAACGTCATCTGGGTTCCTGGTTCGCCTATCGACTGCGCTGCCACGGTCCCAACGGCTTCGCCGGGCTCCACCATTGCGTTAGTATACGCTTGTTTGACATTCTTGATTATTTCTTCAAGTTGCTCTCGCATTATTGCTCGCTCTTTGCTGACACGTATCAAACTCCCTTGCAGTTCGCGAACTATTGAATCAGGTAACTCTTCTTTGAGCTTACTGACTTCGGATTTTATGGTGTCTGGGGAAACTCCTGCCATTAATTATCTCCCAACTATTCGTTTGATCAGCTTGTCCACGTTGACAGCTTTTCCTTTGTCGCTGCGCGCAGGGTCGACGCCGTCCTCACCATAAGAAAACTGTATTATTGCGCTGCGGTCGTCCCGCACCGTGCCATCGTATTCCACGCGGAGATCCTGCAGGGCGTTTATGAGGCGGCGCTGCATGTAACCGCTCTGAGCAGTTCTAACTGCGGTGTCGACTAGACCCTCTCGCCCACCCATCGCATGGAAGAAGAATTCTAATGGGTCGAGTCCACCCTTGTAGCTTGAACCCACAAACCCGCGGGCTCTGGCGCCCAAATCATCAGGCTTGTAGTGGGTCAATGTACGCTTTCGGTACCCTCTACTTAGGCGTTCTCCACGTACCGATTGCTGACCAACGCACGCTGCCATCTGAGTAAGATTAAGCATACTACCTCGCGCGCCCGTCCTCGCCATTATTACTGCGTGATTATCAAGTCCAAGGTATTTCTCAGCTATTGTACCTGCGGAGTCCCTGCTTTCAGCAAGGACCTCCATTATTCTCATTTCCAACGTCTCACGCAGAGAGCGACCTGGCAAGGGATCGAGCTCGCCTGCATTGTAGATCTCGATTAACTTGCCCACCTTTTCCTTCGCCTCGCCTATCAACTCGCTTATCCTATCTTTCGCCTCGGACGGGATATCCTCGTCGTCGATACCCGTCGTGAAACCAAACATCATCGCTGCCGCGATAGAAAGCTTGGTGACTCGGTCCAAGAACTCCCGTGCCTCGGTTGTGCCATAATCTTTCACGACTCGGTCCAGTATTTCGCATCGGTCGAGCGCCTTGTAGCTTCGGGCATCTATAACCCCATTCAACAATTCCCCGTCACGGATGACAACGTACGCGTCTATTTCACAATCTTCTTCCTTGCAACGGGCGCAATTTTCACATATCTTCGCCTTGAATGTTGTGTTCAATCCTTTTGGCAAAAGCATGCTGAATATCTGTTTGCCCGTCCAGTACTCAACACCTTTCTCTCTCACGGTTGGTTTGGGAAAGCTGGAGAATATCCCGACGCGTGCGAGTAGTTGCTGCACTTGATTCCGCGTCAGCAATGTCCCTCTGCGTGTCAGCATGTATGCTCCTGTTATGTGGTCCTGGATCCCACCGATAATTGGTCCTCCGAACCTGGGCGAGAGAATTTGTTCTTGAACCCTCATTAAAATGCGGGCTTCAGCTTGGGCTTCCTCGCGTTGGGGGGCGTGTACGTTCATCTCGTCGCCGTCAAAGTCTGCGTTGTAGGGTGGGCAAACACTTAGGTTAAGCCTGAAGGTGCGTCCTGGGAGAACCCGAACCTCGTGAGCCATGATGGACATGCGGTGCAGCGAGGGTTGGCGGTTGAAGATCACGATATCATGGTCCTTCAAGTGGCGCTCTATAACAAAACCAGGCTCGAGCGTGTTTGCTATCTCTTCTCGATCGGCGAAGCGGAGGTCGTAACGTTTACCAACGGGACTAATCACGTTGTTTGCGCCAGGATAAATGTCGGTGCCCCTGCGCACGAGGTTGCGTAGTTCATCGACGTTGTGCTCTGTTACCCGAATCGGAATCGTTAGCGTGCGAGCAATATTTTCTGGAAATCCAATCTCGTTTATGCTTATGTTGGGGTCTGGTGACACCACCGTTCGTGCGGAGAAGTCAACACGTTTGCCCGACAGATTTCCTCGAAAACGGCCTTCTTTTCCTCGTAGGCGTTGGGCCAACGTTCGCAGGACCCGACCGGACCTGTGCCTGGCAGGTGGGACTCCCGAAACTCCGTTGTCGAAATAAGTTGTGACATGGTACTGTAAAAGTTCCCACAAGTCTTCCACAATGAGATGGGGTGCACCTGCCTCGATGTTTTCGGAGAGCCTCTGGTTTATGCGTATGATATCGACAAGCTTGTGAGTCAAATCATCTTCGGAACGCACCCCCGACTCAAGAATTATGCTTGGCCTCACAGTTACTGGAGGTACTGGCAAAACTGTTAACACCATCCATTCGGGCTTCGCGACTTTTGGATCTATCCCGATGAGCA
>JAUWXD010000072.1 GCA_030616505.1 Hadesarchaea archaeon | reverse complement strand
TATTGGCCGGAAACCTGCTCATCTTTAAGGCGTTCAATTCACTGGCGATGACAGCTGACACGTTAGGGAACGATAAAGTCGTGAGGCTTCTGAATGTGTACAGCAAAACATCGATAGTTATGGATCAGGGAGAGCACATCGACATCGTTCCTCCAGATGCTAACAGCACGATGGAGGAATATTTAGATATGGCGGCTAAGAAAACGGGTTGGGCATTTAAGGGCGCGCTTGAGGCAGGGGCCATAGCAGGAGGCGGAACCGAAAAGGAAATCGAAGCACTAAGCGAATACGGATTGTTATTTGGTACGGCCTTTCAGATCCGCGATGACGTGATCGGCGTGCGTGGCGATCCATCCGAAATCGGAAAACCAACAAGCGACATCTTAAGAAGTAGGAAAACATTTATGGTAACTCATGCTCTTCAAGAGGCAGATGAGGGCGATAAGGTCAAGTTGTTAAAGATACTCAGGGGAAAAATCTCTGGGAAAACTCAAGAGATAGTTGACATACTGACGAAATATGATTCATTCGGGCATGCTGAAGCAAAAATCACGAAGCTGATCGAAAAAGCCAAGCTCAAGCTCTCAATATTAAAAAACACTCTTGCTAAAAAATTCCTTTTGGAGTTAGCCGACATTCTATCTGAAAAACCGCTAACGATCCTAGAAGCACTACATTATCCAAAGACACTTTTGTAACAAACCCTCGAACTTCAATGCGTGTTTTTAGGGATACACTGCAGGAAAAAGGATTTTTCTCTGCAAACGAAAGATACTTTCAAGAGATGTAGAATAAGAAAATGATGTACGATTTAATAGTTGTTGGAGCTGGCGTAGGCGGGTGCATGGCTGCGAGAACTGCGGCTGACTCTGGCTTGCGTGTTATCTTACTCGACTCAAAACCTAGGGATAAGGTTGGAAACAAGGTGTGTGGAAACGTTGTCAGTGCTCACGACCTAAACCGTGTAGGGATAACACACCCAAGAAAGGTCGCCCAGCTGAGAGGAATTAAGTTCTTCTCGCCAGACCAGAAAAATGTACTCACTATTAACCTGAAGCAGTTTGTTTTGAACAGACAAGCCTTTGGTCAGGAGTTACTTGGCAATGCCATCCGTGCAGGATGCGAATTCTATGAAAAGAAAGCCCTCGGCCCGATTATGGAGAATGGGAGAGCTGTTGGTGTCAGGACAACCGATGGAAAACTATTTTCTAAACTTATTATAGATTCCAGCGGATTCGCAGCGGTTATAAGGAACAATCTGCCGAATGCCGAGCGCGTGAGTGGAAAAGACATCGGCATCTGCTACCTAGAAATAAGGAGATTAAAAAAACAAATTGAGCCATACTTCCTAATGTATCCGAGAGTCGAAAACTGGTATGGATATATATGGATGATACCTATGGATGGAAACAAGGTAAATGTAGGCATTGGCATTGAATCAATCCCCGGTCATCTCAATCCTAAAGACGTGTTGTATACATATATCCAATCGTGTCCTGAACTCAGTGGGTCCAGACTCGTTGATGCAAAATGGGGGGTCGTTCCAGTTAGGTCTCCCATAACCCCACTTTATTCTAATGGAGTGATGTTCGTAGGAGATGCAGCGTGTCAGGTGAACCCGATTAGTGGGGGCGGGATTGGGTTGTCCTTAGCAGCAGGAGAACTCGCAGGGGAAGTCGCGGGTGATGTAATCAAGAGAGGGTGCGACCCGATGGAGTATCACGAGAGATATATGGACGAGTATAAAAACCAGCAGGAAATACTCAGTACGTCCAGACTATTCCATCACCTTACAGATGATGAATTAAACTACCTAATGAGTCACGGAATTATTAAAAATAGCGATTTAATGAATGTATTTTTAGGAAACACAACTAAGCTAACGAGGTGGGAAAAAACCAAGCGGAGTTTTAGGGGGCTGAGCAGACCTCGACTGCTTTTCAAGGTGTGGAGAGGAATATAACGAGCAACAACAAGCCTATGTTAGAGACCATGTGCATCACGACTGCTGGCAGCATAGACAAACCCACGCTCCCACACAGGTCCATGCACATAGGGGTTCTCTCCCGGCCTCAAAACAACCGACACGCCGCCCTCGAACTGGAGTTTAGAGCCGGGTGGTATCCCCATCGATGGGTCTTCGTCAAGTGAGAGTTCATCTATCTCATCAGGACCCAAAGTGAGAATCATCTCCTCTCTTCTATCAACGACAAGTGTGGCAACAAGCCAGCCCGTTCCACTTCATTACCGTCAGGAGTTGACCTGCGCCGAGCGGGAGAATACAGCTTTCACCGTCCCTTTGTGGAAACTATCCGTATGACATCTCCGTCATTTAGCTCGTGGTCCTCGCCGAGCCTCCGCTTCGTCCGCGCATCAATCGCATGGAGAAACGACTCCCCTAAATCCGAATGAATCCTATAAGCGAACTCACGAACTGTGGTTCCCTTTGGTACCCAAAAAGCATCCGGGAGCACGTTGCTCTTTTTGTCTGTGAGCTTTGTTTCGTCATCTACAGGATATACAACAATTAAATTCAAAAGCTCGTAAACTGCCGTGTCCGCGACCTGCTGGACCCCGGTCGAACCCCATTTTTTCATCAACATGGCAATCTTTTCCAGCGCCTTTTTCTGTTGCTCATTTAGAGATTCGAGCTTCAGTATAGTGAACTTGTTGTCTCCTGAATTGTAATTCACAAGACCCTTCTCGGCCGCACGACGGAGGATGAGCTCTGCTTCAGAACACGTCGGGACAACTATGTATCCTCGCTCCTTAATGCGGGCGATGTTTGGTTCGGCCTCAGCAACATCCGACTTGTTCGCAGCAACCATTATCGGCTTGCTTGCCTTCCGAAGTTCAGCTACGAACTTGAGCAAGTCGTCGTCCGTCCACTTCTCTGGGTTCGACTTATCCACGCTAGTCCGCTTGAACGCCTCCATGATGTGGCTTTCTTTCACGCCGAGCCCACTCATACGCTGTGCTATCTCCTTCACCAAATCAAGTTTCTCATACTTCGCCCTGCGCGCGAAACTCGACCAGTCCTTTGCGAGTAGACCCCTAAACCACATGGCAATCTCAACTTCGAGGAAGTCGATGTCTTTGAGCGGGTCGTGACTCCCCGGAGGACAAGATTTTCCTTCAGCGTCGGCAGAGCCTGCAGCGTCGATTATGTGGATAAGCGCAGAAGCCATGCGGAGATTGTCCAGAAAGCGGTTTCCGAGCCCACGTCCAAGGTGTGCGCCCTCCACCAACCCAGCCACATCGATCATCCTCACTGGTACGTACCGAACACCATCCACGCACTTCGAGTTCTGTGGGTTACAGATTACTTTGAACTCTCGACACGGGCACTTGCTCCGCACGTACGTAACACCGACGTTTGCATCAATAGTGGTAAATGGATATCCCGCAATCGGAGCGTTAGCGAGTGTCGCAGCGTTGAAGAACGTGGTCTTGC
>JAUWXD010000073.1 GCA_030616505.1 Hadesarchaea archaeon | reverse complement strand
TACTGCCACAACGAGCTTCAGCGTGTCATCCTAGCAACGCTCGATGACGGCGGGATGAGCCTGTGGGACCTCAGCGGCAGCACCGGGAAGTCTGAGCGGAAGGTCGCATGGGCACTCGGGCACCTGATCGCCAAGGGGTACATCGTCACCGTGAGGCAGGGCAAGTCGGTCACTTTCGAGAAGATCCCTGGCTCGCTGTTCAACTTCATCTTGGAGCATGAGGTGTGATGAATGAAGTTGTGCCCCCGCTGCGGTCAGCCGCTCGTGCGCGATGTCAAGCATGGGAAGGACGTGGAGCGCTGCACCCGCTGTTCGTACAGGGCGTGGATCGTGCCGCTTGAGCACACCAAGGCGACGAGGCCGAAATACGGGGATTTGTGGCCTGCAAACGACCCAAACAGCTCGGAAAGGTGAGATGAGGGTTTAGTATGTTTAGTGCTACGTTTCCACTGGAACTCGGGAGTGTAGGTCTATGTGTGAATGAGTTTAGTAGTTTTAGTATTACTTTTCATACGGAACCCTACCTACCTACCTATAAAATACATTTTTTTAGTATTACTTATTATACTAAACGAATCGTTGATGTGATAGATACTCCCGGACGACTTGGGTTTAGTATTACTAAACATACTAAACTAAATGGGGGTCGTTTTCTTGCCTAGGCCACGAAAGTTCGAGACCCCCGCTGTGCTGACCGTCAAGGGCGAGAGTTCGATAATCGACCGAGCGCGAAATCTGGCAGATGTGGACGGCACAACGCTGAACAAGGTGATTAATGAGTTCCTGACCAGCTACGCCTCCCAAAACTCCCCCTACGAGAAGTTGAAGGCGGAGGTGCGAGCGCAGCAGGATGTCGTGATGAAGGCGAAGACCAAGCTCACGGCATTGGAACTGCGCCTGAGACAGAAGACACTAGAAATTCCCGATCAGTACATCTGCTATTGGGCTAAGAAGCGGAAGGAGTGGAACCAAGCCCAACGCCTCCAATTTCTGGAGACCTCCGCCAAGAAGCTCAAGCTCAAGCGAGATGAGCTGGGAATCCGGCTCGACAAGCTGGCAGATGAAATGGGGGTCAAGGCATGATTCACAGTGGAATTTACTGCCAGCGATGCGAAGATGAAATCGTCGGAGACGGACCTTGGAGACCACCGCGCCCAATTCTGCATCACGTCAGCTATGAAAAACACCAGATGATAATCCTATGCCCACAATGTCACCGCGAAGTACACACGACACCGAGTGATCCGCTGTTCCCGAAGGACTCACCGAGATGTCCAGAATGCGGAAAACTGCTCTACTGGAAACCGAGCGTAAACGGCTGGGTATGTAAAAGTGGAACGGATTGCCATAGGTATTGGAAGTACGGGCGAGGACCAGTAATCCGTAGCTTCCCGCAGCAGAGCTGGAATTTTTGTTCGTTGCCGATGGTATTCGAGCCAGCACCGTCTCGCCGGGAGGGGGGCTCCTGATGGCCAAGCATACAGAGGAGATAGTCACCTACACCTGCGATTTCTGTGGCGATGATATAGACACGAAGGGTGAGCCGCTCGAGTTCAAGGGGAAGCACTTTTGCTATGACTGCTGGATGGAACTGGAAAAGAAAATGGCCGAGTATGGGGTGGGTCGCTGATGGCGGTCTTCTGCGCGATATGCAATAAGCGCCTCGATGACCAGTCCCGCGGGATATGCCCCGACTGCTATCAGGACGAGCTGGAGGGGAGGGGATGACCGCCGCCTTTCGTAGGTTCATTGACAGGTTCATCGACTTATTTGGCTTAGGTGCTTTGGTAGTATTTACAATGCTGTTCTTGTGCATCCATATCCTGATTTGGTTTTATGGATCGGTTCGATTATTCGAGCCGAACAGGGCTCTACTCGCATCGGAGATAGGATTGCTTTTCATCGTGGTGGCCTTGGGGATGAGTTTGTTTCGCCGTCTGAGAGCATTGGACGAAATTCGCAGGAGGGAGGTGAATGTACCATGAGGGTAATTACCGCACTCGCGTGGATCCATCGCGCTTGGCTCCGAGTTATTGACGAGATCAAGGCGCACCCAGCTAGTTTTCACTTGGGCAATACCATGAGCTTGTTCGTAGCTAGTATGTTGACGCTTATTTTCGGAGGATGGAAATTCTCGTTGGTGTTTCTCGCAGGCGGAATGCTAACGTTCTTGATGACGTTTATCGAATTTCAGAAATTGCGCCCACGACAAAAAGCTAAAAAATATAGGCGGCGGCGATGATGAAGCGGGCAAAGGTTGAGGCTCCTTCCGCCAATGAAATTTCACCTCCATTTGAGCCGCTACTTATAGAGGGATAGAAATGAAGCGGGTGACGTTGCCGTTAGTGATATTCGGCGCGTGGTGTCTAGGCATGGCCTTTCTTTTCGGGGACTTGGAGCCCTACCTAGTCGGCGCGTTTTGCTGGGGATTGGCTTGGCTCAACGAGCGCATGAATCTCAGATTGGGCATGACCAGCATATACGATAAAAAGGAAATCAAGGAGACTTACGATTTCACTCCGCTGCGGACGCTTTTCGAGGAAGGTGAAAGAAAATGAGGCGATCCGTCGGGTTACTAAACAGTTCATTCCTACCCTTGATTATTCGTTGTTATTTTTCGCTCATCGGTGAACCTCGTTATGCCCGCCAACTTTCAGAGGAATTGAGCGTGGACATAAAAAGGATAAATTTCTGCCTAAGGCTCTTGAACACCTATGGAATCGTCGAGTTTGAGCAAAAAGGCAACGTAAAGCTCTGGAAAGCGAAAAATGTATTAGTCAGCGATATGTTTAGGATTAAACGCCAGCGACAGGCAAGATAGGCGCTGAACCTGTCGTTGGTGCTTGTTTTGCTTGTCGCTGAGTAAACAAAAGGAGCCTAAAATATGGATGTGCGAGGAATCATGGGCCTGATTATCGTCCTAGTAGTCGGCTTGTCGTTGACATCAGTGGTTCAATCGCAAACTACAAGTGCCATAAACGGCGGAACCCCGGACAACACGGATGATGACATCACGGGCGCGGCGGCCACAATTCTCGGCCTTGTCCCGTTGTTCTACGTGATTGGTCTGCTACTGGCTGCTGTCGCATGGGCCACAAAGGGATTCGAAAAGAAAGGCGGATAGTTTCGGCCTCTTGAAAGCTGCGTGATCTAGTGGATGCTAAGGAGATAGTGGGTTTTATCATCCTTCTAGTGATTGCCCTAGCGATGACACCAGTAATTCAATCTGCCTGTAACGATGCAATCGAAGGTTCGCTCGTATATTACACGAGTACAACGGCTAATTCTGCGCTTTCTGACAACACGGGCAACGTGCCGGACGATTGGGAGAATGTCACTGAACCAGTGCCATCATATTCCATAACCAATGCCTGGAACTCTGGCGGATATGTCACGGTGAC
>JAUWXD010000102.1 GCA_030616505.1 Hadesarchaea archaeon | reverse complement strand
GCAGCAATGGGAGCAGAACCTCTAGGGTTGATTTTTTCAGTTGCTCTCCCGAGGAAACTAGATGTGGAATTCGTTAGACAACTTGTGAAAGGGATGGACAAAGCAGCGCACAAATACGGCACATACATCGTGGGGGGGGACTTGGACGAGAGTAACGAAATCACGATTGTAGGGGCGGCGTTTGGGTTGGTCCGTAGACAACAGCTGCTTAGACGTTCAGGTGCTAAAGAAGGAGATATCGTGGCAGTGACTGGAAAACTGGGCGCCGCATCAGCTGGTCTCAAACTTCTCCAGAAAAAATTGCCAAATAAAAGATACCAACCACTTGTGAAGGCTCAGCTGGAACCTGTTGCGCGGGTGAGGGAAGGAATCACCCTTGCACGAAGTGGAGCAGTTACATCCGCAATCGACGTGACAGACGGATTAGCAGCGAACTTGTGGCAACTCGCTCGGGAGAGTAGAGTCAAAATCATTGTCAGTGGAGATAATATTCCAGAAAACCCAGCCGTCAAAAAATTTACAATTCAGCACGGTTTTAATTTGGATGATTTCGTGCTCTTCGGCGGGGAGGATTTTGAATTACTTTTCACAGTTAAGCCGACTAGATGGAAAAAAGTTCAAATGATGCTAAAACGCATTGGCGCGACGGCAACACAAATCGGGCGCGTGGAGAAAGGAAGGGGTGTTTTCATTCAAAGAAGTGGAAAAACGCAAAAACTGCCTAATCGCGGTTACGAACACTTCATCCAGTAGAGTATGGCTAAGAGGACCCTTTTTCCGCAACCCTCATAACTCCACTTTACCTTGTGTTTTTGGGGTTGACGTTGAATATCCGAGAAATCATAGATGGTCTGAGCTTCCACGAGAAGAAAGTCCTCCTCACTCTCCAGGAGCTTGGTGAGGGTGTGGAAGCCACAGATCTTTCCAAACGGGCAGACCTTGACCAAGCAACAGTAATGAGAGCTGCCTTGAGCCTATCTGAACATGAACTAGTGGAAACTGACACGAAAAAGTTCTCGATGGCCACCATTTGCCGAGAAGGGAGAGAATATGTGGAAAATGGACTGCCTGAACGACGAATGCTAACAGCCCTCGCCAGCTGCAAACGAGGGGCTATAGATGATATTGCAGCTCACGCAAATCTAGATGAAAAACGAAAACGTATAGCTCTCACCTGGCTCAAGCGAAAGGGCTGGGCCGAATTCACCAAACGAGAAAACAAGACCCTCCTAGGTATCACAACCACGGGTGATGCGGCTTTGACTCAGGAAACTGCCGACGAGTCTCTACTTAAACGTCTCGTTACCGAAGAGTGCAACATCGATGAATTGTCACCTGATATGAAAGAAGCTCTCCAAATGTTGGTTGAACGAAAACTTGTTGAAATAAATGTTGAAACCCGACGAGAGCTAAAACTCACAGCCCTTGGGAAGCGTGTCTTAGAACACGGGATTGAACTTGTGGAAGAAGCGAGCGGGCTAAGCCATGAGCTCCTGACAAGCGGAAGATGGCGCAAAGTAAAACTTAGACGCTACGATGTCGTTGCCCCTGGAACTCCTCTCTACCCTGGAAAGACTCACCCTCAACAGCAGGTCATCGACGAACTTCGGGAGATATTGTTGGAGATGGGGTTCGTCGAGATACGGGGAAGAATCGTTGAATCCGAGTTCTGGAACTTCGACGCTCTCTTCCAAGCCCAAGACCACCCAGCCCGAGAAATTCATGATAGCCTATCCCTCTCGAGACCAAAGCATACAAAGTTGCCCCCAGCCGCACTAGTCAAGCGAGTAGCTACGGCGCACGAACGGGGCATCTCCGGGTCGACGGGCTGGGGCTATAAATTCAACACTAATCTAAGCCGAAGACCGGTGTTGTGTTCACAGACGACTGCAGCGACCGTCCGCTACTTAGCATCGCACCCTGAACCGCCAGCGAAAGTATTCTGCATCGATCGCGTCTATCGTCATGAGAAGATCGATTACAAACACCTTGCAGAGTTCTATCAGGCTGAGGGCATTGTAATGGACCCTAGCCTGACGTTGCGCGACATGCTCGGTTATCTAAAACAAATCGTGACAAAGCTCGGCCTACCAACGATAAGGTTCAGGCCTGGCTATTTCCCTTACACAGAGCCAAGCGTTGAGGCGGACGTATATTTCCCAGAAAAGCGCGAATGGTTGGAGATTCTCGGTGCGGGAATGTTCAGGCCGGAACTTTTGAAGCCTCTAAATATCCGCCACCCAGTACTTGCGTGGGGAATCGGGTTCTCGAGATTGGCCATGATCAAGCTAGGAATCGATGACATCCGGGACCTCTACCAGAATGATGTGGAGTGGCTTAACAAGAGGAGGATGGTGTAACATGCCGTCGATTACTGTCAGTTACCGCGACCTATGTGGGCTACTCGGCAAGCGAGTAGAGCAAGAGAAATTATGCAACCGGTTGTCGATGATGGGAGTCTGGGCCGAGGCAGCAGGTGACGAAATAAAGCTGGAGGTGTCACATAACCGTCCAGACTTGTTGAGCTCAGAAGGAGTTGCTCGCGCGTTGAAGGGTTTCCTAGGGATAAAGATGGGTTTGCCCAATTACCGACTTCGTGCATCAGGTGTCACGGTTGATGTCGATCGTAGCGTCGAGTCCATCCGCCCATACATCGCCGCGGGAGTCGTGACCGGTGTGAAACTGACTGAT
>JAUWXD010000056.1 GCA_030616505.1 Hadesarchaea archaeon | reverse complement strand
CTATCATGAAGAGCATCGTCTTGTAGATGGCGTTGTTGAGAAGGTGGAAGAGACCCCCTTGGATTCCAAGTGTGGTGCCCAAACCTATACCGACCAAAATATAGCCGATTTGGGAGATGCACGAGTAAGCCAACAATCGCTTCAGGTCACGCTGGACCAAGGCCATGAGTGCTCCGAGCACCATCGTTACGAGCCCCAGTCCTGCGAGCATGGCTCCGATCCCAAAGGCTCCGAAGAGCATGTAGACGACGCGCAACATCGCGTAGATTCCTACGGTGGCCGTGGCTCCGGAGAAAAGAGCTGCAACAGCAGATGGAGCCGCGTGATAGGCATCAGGCATCCACATGTGAAGGGGGACCATCGCAATTTTGATGCCGAATCCGAGTACTAAGAACGCCAGCGGCAGGATCAGCGTTGAACTGGGCAAGAGCTGGAGATTCTGGGCGAGGTGTGCTATGTTAAGGCTTCCGACCAGTCCGTAGAGAAGTGCCACTCCTAAAAGAATAAAAGAGGTCCCCACGGAGCCGACGATAATATATTTGAGGCCAGCCTCGATCGACTGCCAGTTCCGCCTGAACGCCACGAGCGCGTACGAAGCGATACACATGATTTCGAAAAATACATAGAGGTTGAATATATCTCCCGTGAATACAACCCCCATCATGCCCCCTATAATCAGCATGAGAAGCGTGTAGTACTGGTCGAGCCCAGTGTCCTTTTCCATCGACACGAATGAATATCCGACGACCAAAGCGCTGATTCCCGAAACGATGAGCGCTGCGAGCAGGTTCAGCCCGTCAATGGCGAGCGCGATTCCCCACGGCGGGTCCCAGTTTCCCAACTTATAAAGTATAATTTGTCCGCCCGCCACGTCAGGCAGCATGCTCACCACGATCACAAGTTCCGCGAGCACGGCGGCGATAGCGAACCATTCCTTAGCGCGCTTTATGCCATGCTTGCGGGCCAAAATCCCGATCACCGGCATAAGGAATGCAGCGAAGAGGGGCAGAAAAATGGCAAAAATTGGCGCGTGGGGAATCACTCCTTAAACCTCCTTATCTTAGACAGCTCGAGCGTGCCGTAGTGGCGGTACGCGTAAATTGAAAACGAGAGCGCGAGCGACAAGATGCAGATATTGATAACGATGGAGGTCAACACCAGCGCTTGGGGAACCGGATCGACTGCGCGAGCGGCAAAACTCGTCAAGTCTGAAGTCATATTTCCAGTTACTATGGCGGCGATACCTCCCATTCGGTATCCTAAGCTTATCAAGAAAAGGTGGATTCCGTCAGTCAGCACAACAAGTCCAATGATGAGCTTGATTAAATTCCGTTTCAACAGCAAGCAGTAGAGCCCAAGCGTGACCAACAGCATCGCGATGATGTAGTTAATATCCATCATCCTTCTTCACCTCCAAAGCCGAACAGCATCGCGTAGAAAATCAACAGGATGCCTGCCGTGACTTTTACCCCAACTCCCAAGTAGAGGAGCGGCAGGCTACCTCCACTGAAGAGCTGCCCGAGTTCCCCTAGCGGGAAAACATTTTGGAGGAAGGCCACGCCCATCAGGATGCCGAACAGCCCAAGGATTGCTATAGTCAGCCCTCCGATGCTTTCCAGCACCTCTGTACGTGTGAAACCTATCCGTTGTTGGACTCGTTCGATACCATACGCCAGTATCAACATGATGAATGAAGCGGCGATGATTACTCCACCTGGGAATCCACCACCAGGGGTCAGGTGTCCGTGGACCACCACGTATACTCCAAAGAGAAACGTGAACGGGAAGAGAAGTCTTGCGAGTGTTCGAACGATGAGAGTCATACCCGCCATTTATTCAGGCCTCCTCGCAGCACGAAACAGCATCACGATCCCAACCACGGCCGTGAACAGTACGGTTACCTCGCCCAAGGTGTCATATCCACGGTATCCCCATACCACGCTCGTTACTACATTGGCGGCACCGGTTTGCTGAGGGGCGTTCTCAAGAATTTGCTGCCCTATCGCATTTTCCACGTTTTCTCCAATTTGGCGTTGAGGGAATGATCCAAAGGTAGGCATGGTTGAACTGACAGCAAAGACCAATAGTATCTCAATGCTTAGGACAATGGCCAGCGCCAGCAACCGTTGAGCTCGCTCCATCTACTCCTCCCTCCTCGTTCGGCTCAATGCTATCACAAATAGCACCGTGGTCACTCCAGCCCCCACCGCTGCTTGGGTTATTGCGATGTCTGGGGCTTGGAGCATGAGGAATACCACAGCCAAAGTGATGTTTGCTCCAGCTAGCACGATTATTGAATGGAGCAGATCACGCAGCTCGATCGCTATCAAGCAGAGCACAAACATGAAAACAAGCAGGGCATTCTGAATCAGCGCTTCAATCACGGTTTTTCTCCTCCAGTTTGTCAACCACACTTTTACGCCAGAGCTTTACTCCTGACTTGTGGGCAGCTCTAGCGATAGCATGAGCGCTCACAGGGTTGGTCAGGAAGAGAAAGAGAGCGATTACAACAGCCTTCATGGTGAACATGCTGAGCCCTCCAAGTATCCCCGCGCCGAATGTCAGCATCATCACACCCCCGACCACGACAACGGTGTTCGCGTGTATTCGGTTGTAGACATCCGGGAAACGCAGGACACCTGTTGCCCCGATGAGAGCGCAGGCACCACCGATTCCCAGAAGGACATACGCGATTATATCAATCATGTTTCGATCCCTCTCCCTTCGAGATATTTGGAGATGGCGAGTGTGCCCAGAAATGCGAGAAATGCGTAGACTATTGCAACATCGAGGTAGATAGAGGCGCGGTAGTAGACACTCAACAACACCAAAGCACCGATCATAAGTGCGACTAAGGCATCGATAGCCACGACCCGGTCTGGAGCGGTTGGTCCCAGCGCGGCACGGATGGCACAGAGGATACAAGCACCAAAGATCACGACGAGGATTCCGAGCACAATCATCCGAATATCCTCCTCAAGAAGCGCTCGAACGGCCAAGCGATTTTTGTGCTGGTTTGTTCCGGTTCGGTAGCTTTTACATTGATCCAGTGCACGTAGAGCGATGAATCCTCCTCATCGACTTCCACGCTGAGCGTTCCAGGGGTCATGGTGATTGCGTTAGCTAACCCTGTTATTCCAAAGTCAGTCTTGAGCTTAGTCGGGACGCGAACGATGCCTGGTTTGAAGGACATTCGAGGGTGCAAAATAAGGTAGATGACGCTGGCGTGTGCTTTTATTTCAGCCCAGATGTATGCCGGCACGTAGGCGATGGCGTAACCCAACCGCTTAGGGTGCAGTTTTTGGCGTATTCCTGCGTGAAAAAGGAATTCGTAGGAAATTACTGCAACTATAGATGAGGCCACTGCGCCAACGACGAGTTCTTGGGGGTTGAGTGAAGCTGTTAGAACAATCCACATACCCCAAAGGCAGAGAAAAGTAGCAAGTAACCTCCCGCTGATCATATACCATCCTCATCGGCAATAACGCAGGAGCCGCCTTTAATTTTTCGCTTTAAAATCACGCATAAAAGATAGTTTTGGAGATTGTTCAGAGTTTATTAACTAGCTTGGAAAACTCCTCGGACTTGTCTTCGAGCACTTTCATCGCTTGGAGGAGTAGTTGCTTGGGAGGAAGTGTGCCAGATGACTCTATGTGAAAGATAAACTTTGTCGAATCTCCCGTCACCTTCACGGCGTCTTTAGGGCAGACCTCGACACACGCCTTACACATGGTGCAGAGCGTTATATCCTTCACTTTAATCTTCCCGTCCACGATCTCGAGAATGTGTTTTGGGCATGCTTTGACGCACTCTTCGCACGCATTGCATGCTTTTTGGTCAAACTCAATCACAGGCATGTATTTGTATGAGACTATCCCTGGTTGCCACCTAGCGTGTTCTTTACCCAAACCCAGATGCGCAATCGCGGTCAGCTCCAACTGATGTCCCTTATCAAGCTTGACTATAGAAATCGAGTCGCTCACTGGTTTTACCTCCTCGTCGGACGATTTCAGATCTCCACTTGATGCCGTGGCAGGTCCTTTCAGTTTGAGTGTTAGGTCAACGCTGCACTTTGGGCAATGCCTCTCGCGGCAACT
>JAUWXD010000037.1 GCA_030616505.1 Hadesarchaea archaeon | reverse complement strand
TTTCTTTACATAGGCTGGCCATTTTTGAGGATACCTAGTTTTGTTGTACCACCGGATAACTTCTGGTTTAAGCGATTCGACACCATAGCTAAGGGCGGTGACGCCCATGTCCCTCATGCTCTTGTATAAAGCTTCACTTGGGATATCCACCCTAGCTTGCCCAAAGAAATCGAACTTTAATTTTTCCCTTTTTATTAATCGAGCGAGTTTTATCACATTTTTTGGATCGTTTGTAAAATTATCATCCGCCAGCCATACGGATTCGATTCCCATTCGGTCAATTTCCTTTAACTCCTGCAGGATGTTTTTTGGGGATCTTACCCTAAAACACAACTTTTTTGGACGGTTGCAGTAAGTGCATCCATATCTGCAGCCGCGCGTGGTTAAGATCCCAGTCATATTTCCCCGGATTTTCAAACCGTAAAAAACGCCATATTTAACGTGCTTAACCAAGCTTCGGTCGGGAAAAGGTATGGTGTCGACGTTTTGAATTTCCTTTGGATTTATCACACCACGCGGCTTTTCGTTCACAATTTTTTCCATGATTGATTCAGCTTCACCAACTACGTACGCATCCGCCCCAAGTTTTTTAAGGGATCCGCTCGGAGCGACTGCGATATGGGGCCCTCCAACGACGATGTAAGCATCCGTAGCCCTTCTGACTTCTTTTATTATGATTTTGCAAGAATCAAGTGTGAACGCGAGGCAAGTCAATCCAACGACTTCAGGGTTAATCGATTTTACCCTCTCGATCACCTGTTTCAACGATAGTCGTTCCGCTTCGACATCTATGACATGCACTTCATGCCCATCATTTTTGAGAATGGTTGCCAGATATAGTGCCCCCAAGGGAGGGGAATAGGCGGACAGCGCACTCTTTTCGCTAAAGCTAATCGGGGGGTAGATGAAGAGCACTGAAGACATTTTTACCTCTACACGTTTTTAATCATTTGAGTATATAACGGTTGGAAAGGAACCGGTGGTCAAGCGTGAGATAGGGGCAGGGATAAAAAGATAAAAATGAGGAGGATCACACATGCTTGAACTATTTGGATTATTCCTATCAACTTGGGCATTTGGCTCTGTAGGAGGAACTGCCTATGCCTCGGCTCATGGGTTCTCTAACTTGCAGACGATCGTAATCATCGCATTGATAAATGCCCTGCTGGTCGTTATTTGGTTTGGGATCATTGGGTTTGTTGTAAAGAAATTTAAGCATTTTCTTGATCGCTACAGGAAGAGAGGTGTCGAAATTCCATTTCTGACCGCTCGAAAAAAAGCTCGAAATTTGGCAACTGCGGGATTGGGAGTGGTGGCAGCATTTACCATAGGCTCCATGTGGGCCGTCATAGGAGCGTACGCTTTAAACGCAAACAAATGGCTAGCTTGGGCGGTGATTACTCCTAGCGCGGTTGCGGCTGGCCTGCTTTGGACACTTGGTTCTTTAGGAATAATTCCATTCTTGCCATCGCCTTGGTGGCTTTATCTTGTAGCAGCGGGCATTACCATCGCACTCGTTGGAAGGAAAGTGTTCCAGAATTTTGATCAGGTCAAGAGGATAATAAGACAAATTCGAGCGCAGAAAATTTGACGAGAAAAATAGTGTCCACAAAATCTTCAACATTTATGGTGAGAATTGTGTTTTCGACATCTTGTTTTTAACAATTCTTTCTATAGACTCTTTTGGAGATTTCAATTTTTTCGGCCCAAGTAATTCTATCGCTTTTCTTACATCGACTTTTATTAACTCTTTATCCTTGGCGGCGAACAAATCTGGCTGCCCAGTTTCCACGATTTTTATTTCAGGAATTATTTTGTTTCCGGAGCAATCCGTGATGGCATCCTTAACCATCGTTGCTAGATCAAGGATTGTCACCGGTTTCGGATAATATAGGTTAACTATGTGAACAAGACTGCCTTCTCCCTTTGGCACTTCACCCCTTAATATTTTCCACGCATAGACCTCAAAGGCAGCACAAACATCGTTTACGTCAACGTAGAGCATCGGTCTGTACATGCTGTGCTTGTAAGGCGTTAATGGTTCTCCCTTCAATCCTTTCGTTATGAACAAGTTCGCAGCCGTTTTCTCAGGCATTCCTTCACCCAACACCGTACCCATGCGAATTATCCCGTAAATTTTCCCCGACATTTCGTCGTAAAACCTTACCACCGTTTCTTGGGCTATTTTCGAAAATGCGTATAAGCGCGCTCTGTCTTCAACTTTATCGGGCCTAAATCCGAAACCTTCGTCTATAACGCCTTTTAGGCCCCTTTCGCCGAAGAGGTGCCACGATCCTGCGAGAATCATGCCCTTAGTTGATGGACTCTTATCTACAACCTCGCATATGTTTTGAGTTCCTAGCACGTTTACTTCATAACCAAGCCTTTTCTCTTCGTTTATTGATGGGATTTGCACTATCGCAGCGTGGATCACTATATCAGTATTTCTAAGTCCTTGTTCTACTTCATCGTAGCTTCGGATGTCACATTGCTGATACTCAACTTTTTCTTCGAGGCCCTTCGGCAAAGGATTTTTGTCCAAAACTTGTACCTTAAATTCATTACTAAAGTGTCTGGCCAGCGCTGAGCCAATGAAGCCAGCTCCACCCACGATCGTAACTTTATGCTTGTTCACGATTACACCTAATGGCTTTCCTTGAGTAAAAAAGCTCATCTTAGGTCATTTATTTACTGTAGTGTTAATGGAGTTCTTACAGGGTGGCACCATGCACATCGCATTGGTCGCTGATGAATTTTATCCGGCGATCGGAGGATCACCAACTTCTACCATGGAGCTAAGTACAGCCTTGGTCAAGTTAGGAGCCGAGCCGGTTGTGATTACTCATGCCTACCCCGGCCAGCCAGCGGAGGAGGAAATCGACGGGGGTGAGGTCAAGCGTTTGGATGGCTTCGTCATACCCAAATTAAACCGTGGAGCCTCAGCCGGTCTTTTCTATCGTCTTCACCAATGCATCAAACATGGAGGTTTTGATGTTGTGCATGGCCAAGATGTGTATTCACCCATGTCGCTCGCGTCGGTGTATTCTGCAAAGAAACTCAGGATCCCTTCGGTGATAACATGTCGCTCCGTCCATGAATCGACCAGTCTATGGAAGCTCATCTATCAACCTATTGTTTTTACGCTTCGTCGTACAAACCGCGTAATAGCGGTGTGCAAAGCTACGGAGCGATTCTGTCACGCGTTGGGGGTCCCGTCCAACAAGACCGTAGTGATACCAAGTGGAGTCGATCTATCGAAATTCAATCCAAGTGTTGATGGTTCCTCCATGCGAAAACGACTTGGCATTGAAGACGAGCCGCTCGTTGCGACAGCGATACGATTAGTCAAGCGAAAAGGGCCGGGCTATCTCGTGGCCGCATTCGCGAAGGTTCTTAAGGCCATACCCAACGCCAAATTGGTAGTAGCAGGCTGGGGGCCGGAGGCGAAAAATTTGCAGACCCAAATCGAGGGGTTGGGCTTGGAGAAATCGGTGTTCATGGTAGGGGTGCTATCGCGGGAGAAGGTAGCGGAGCTGATGGTGGCTGCGGATGTTTTCGTTGTACCTTCGATGATAGAAGCATTCGGTCGTGCGGTAATAGAAGCTGCAGCCATAGGTACTCCCGTGGTGTGCCCTCGAGCGGGAGGTATGCCTGAAACTATCGTGGACGGTTCCAACGGGTTGTTGTTTCGACCAGCAGACCATGATGCCATGGCCGATGCGATCCTGCGCGTGCTCAGAGATAGACAGCTGGCGGAGCGCCTTCGTGAGAATGGGATAAAAACCGCGCGCAAGTTCAGCTTAGAAAGCACCGCTAGGCGAACCCTCGGCATTTACAAGAAAATATGTGAAAAACATGCCTGATGTCGTTTTCACCGTTGATGTCGAGCGTGATGTTCCATCAACTTTAAGTACGTGGCGAGGCTTGGAGGAAGGATTGCCCGCCCTATTGGATTTACTTTCGAAGCATGAGGTCCCCGCCACATTTTTCGTGACAGGTCAAGCAGCCGAGAAATTTCCAAAATTGATTCGCAAGGTTTCACGTGAGTATGAAGTTGGCTGTCATGGTTATGAACATGAAAGATTCGATAAAATAAGTGCCAAAGAGCAACTTCGGAGGATCGAGCTGGCAACGAAGATCCTGACTGAGGTCACTGGGCAGAGGATATTAGGATTCAGGGCACCAAACTTCAGACCGAACGCCCACACCTTCGCAGCCCTTAAGCGAGTGGGTTACCTTTACGACGCATCAAATGCATGCTACAGAATCGGTCCAGACCCCACTCGTTTTGGGTTGGTCGAAATCCGCAATACATGGCCCTCAAGTTTTCTCCGTTTACCACCGGAATTTTCCACACGTGTGCTACGTTTATGTTTGGTCGCGTTACCGCTGACGGTTTTGGACTATCACCCTTGGGAGCTTGTTAAAGTAACCGGGGTTAGATTTGATCTCAGATTTGCCACTGGCGAGGTCGCATTGCAGCGGCTGGATAGAGTACTGGATTACTTGCTAGCAAAAAAAGTGAGGTTTAGATTGATGAGGGAAATAGCATCGCCCCACGGGGTTGGGGTTCAACCGGCGACGGCTAAACACGTGGGACAAGGGTCTGGAGTGTAGTAGGTTGAAAATAGCCCTGATGACTGATACTTACCACCCGCAGGTCAACGGTGTGGTAAGCTCCATCGACACGATCGCGGGGGAGGTCGGGAAGAAGCATGAAGTTCACATTTTTGCCCCGACCAAGGTAAAACACGTACACAGCTTTCGCTCGTTCACGTTTTACCTCTCCCCAGACTATAAGATCGCCTTCTTCAGACCGAAGATGGTAGCCAAGATTTTCAGGAAGGAAGACATAGACATAGTCCACGTTCACACGCCTTTCTCTTTAGGAGCGGCGGGGATAAAAGCCGCGAGAGAACTCACTCTACCTGCAGTGGGGACTTTCCACACACTCATCCCCGAGTATACTCACTACGTCTCTGAGGCTCTGGGTCCCCTGCTGAGTAGGCTCACTTGGAAATACCTCACTTTGTTTTACAAGCGCTGCAACGTCGTGACAACTCCCTCCAACCCGATGAGGGAATGCCTTGTTGAGAGAGGTTTGAAAAACGTGTACGTGATCCCAAACTCCGTCGATGTGGGCCTATTTCGTCCGGAGAAAAGGTCACCGAATAAAGACCCTTGCGTCTTATTTGTCGGGAGATTGGGCAAAGAAAAGAAAATAGAGGTGTTGATAGACGCGGCACCCAAGATCTTGAAGGAATACCCCAAGGTCAGGTTCAGGATAATTGGCACGGGTATTCATGAGGCGGGGTACAAACTGCTGGTCGAGACAAAGAGGCTGATTGATAACTTCGTGTTGGAACGGTCCCTAGATCTGTCGGAGCGGATGGTCGCGTTCG
>JAUWXD010000042.1 GCA_030616505.1 Hadesarchaea archaeon | reverse complement strand
AGCGCGAAGGCGTGCGGAAAAGAGTCGTGTTGGAAGCCTCAGGCAGGATTAATCCATCTAATGTGGGGGATTTTGCCGCTACAGGGGTTGACGTAATCTCATCCAGTTACATGACCATGCGAGCCTCAGCACTAGACATGAGTTTGAAAATAAAAAAGACAAAAAGTTAGATGCTATTCGCTCCGTTCAACTCGCCAAGTTCCACCGTTTATCCTGTTGACAGAAAAACTTACCAAAAAACAATTGAGATTCTTGAAAGCGCGACTCGAGGAGCAAAGATTGGACAGAAAGAAAAATTGAGTGCAGTCCAGAGGTTACACGAGTTTATCGGGTGAAACCTTAAGAATTCAAAAATTTACATCTACTTGGTCCCGCGGTAACTCAGTTTGGTAGAGTGGTCGGCTGTAGACCCAAGGTAGCTACCGACATGTCGCCGGTTCAAATCCGGCCCGCGGGACCACTCACTTTTAAGTCCCGGATGCAGAAACTAATTGGGCTGGCGGCCACAGCGGCATGGTAACACCTGGACTCGTCAGATCCCAGAAGTTAAGCATGCCAGCGATTTAGATTGTACTGTGTTCCGAGAGGGCACGGGAACCCTAAGACGCTGCCAGCCCACTTGGAAAGCTTATTATCAACGCACCATAATTTTAGTCTGGGCCCTGGTAGTGTAGACCGGTCTAACATGGAGCCCTGTCGAGGCTCCGCCCCGGGTTCAAATCCCGGCCAGGGCGCCATTGACTACATCAGAAAGCCTTAAAAGCAGTTTCTATGATTTTAAATTACGAAAGATATAAAAAGGAGATTTTACGACGCTTTCTGGGGGCCCGTAGCGCAGTCTGGCTAGCGCACCGGCCTTTTAAGCCGGGTGTCGAGGGTTCAAATCCCTCCGGGCCCGTCTGAGAAACGCGGGGGACAAACATGTCTGAGGAGTTCGACGTTGGGAGGCACGTGCTGGTGCCAAAACATGAGAAATTGCCAAAGGATAAGGTAAACGAGCTTCTTGAGAGATATAAGATTCAGCTTTACCAACTCCCACTGATAAAAAGTTCGGACCCAGCAGCCGAAGCAATCGACGCCAAACCCGGAGACGTGCTCAAAATTACCCGCGACAGCCAGACTGCGGGCGAGGCCGTCTTTTACAGGCACGTAATCAAAGGATAGAGTGAGTGAATGCAGGACACTTGGCCACTTGTAGATGCTTTTATTAAAGAGAGAGGTCTTGTACGACAACACCTCGATTCTTACAATGATTTCATCAGCCGTGGGATTCAGCAGGTAACTAGCGAAATAGGCGGCATAGAATTGGACATCAAGGGAATCGATATAAAGTTTGGTCGAGTGGAGCTCGGACACCCATCCATCAAGGAAGCTGATGGTTCCCGCCCTTCGGTATTCCCCAGTGAGGCTAGGCTACGTAACCTGAACTATACTGCACCCATCAATCTTGAAATGGCCGTTATTAAACACGGGAAGGTGCAACCCTTCGAGAGTGTTTATATCGGGGAAATTCCCGTGATGCTCAAATCTAAAATTTGTAAGCTTAACGGATTGAACGAGGAACAACTTATAAACGAGGCTATTGAGGACCCGATCGATCCTGGCGGTTATTTCATCATTAATGGATCGGAACGCGTGATCGTCGCTCAAGAGGATCTCGCGTCTAATTCTATTCTAGTCGAACGCGATGAACGAATGGGGACTGATGTAGCAAAAGTCTTCTCGACTCGGCATGGATTCAGGGCGCTAGTGGTAGCTGAACGAAAACGAGATGGATTGTTGCGCGTTTCGTTCCCAGCTGTTCCGGGACAGGTATCATTCGTCGTCATCCTGCGAGCTTTGGGGCGAGAGAGCGATAAAGAGATTGTCGAAGCCGTGTCGGAGGATCCGGAAGTGGTTCGCGAGCTTTTCGAAAATCTGCAAGAGGCCGTTGACGTAAAAACGCAAGAAGACGCGCTCGACGTGATAGGAAAAAGGGTAGCGATCGGGCAAACGAGGGACTATAGGCTGCAACGTGCACGAGAGGTTCTCGACAGGTACCTCCTGCCCCACATAGGTTCAAAGCCGAGTGATCGCGTCAACAAGGCGTACTATTTGGGACGAATGATGGAGCAGATAGTTGAGCTCGGGCTAAGGCGGAGAGAAGTAGATGACAAGGACCACTACGCGAACAAGCGCCTGAAGCTCGCCGGTGATCTCTTGGAAAACGTGGTCAGGTTGGCTTTTCTCAACCTCATAAGAGACATCAAATACCAGCTCGAAAGGGCACACGCAAGGGGAAGAGAACTTAATCTAAAAACTGCCGCACGTGCGGATGTGATGACAGAGAGAATCAGGCACGCGTTGGCAACAGGCAATTGGCCTGGTGGGCGGACCGGAGTCAGTCAACTTTTGGACCGGACGAACTACATCGCCGCAATTTCTCACCTTAGACGTGTCGTATCCCCTCTGAGTAGGAGCCAGCCCCACTTTGAAGCGCGTGATTTGCATCCGACTCACTGGGGTAGGCTATGTCCGTGTGAAACCCCGGAGGGCCCCAATTGTGGGCTGGTCAAGAACTTGGCGTTGATGGCCGACATATCGACCGGGACCGATGAGGGACCAGCAGAGCGTTTGATACACAAGCTCGGCGTCACAAGGATAGAGAAAGGCAGTGAACGAAAGGAAAGATGTGCAGTGTACCTCAATGGGCGCTTGGTAGGGATAATTGACAAAGGTAAAATACTAGCAGAGGAACTCAAACGTCGCCGCCGGAAGGGGGCACTAGATGAACAGGTTAACATAGCCCATAGGGAGGACACAAACGATGTACGGATTAACACGGATGCAGGTAGAGTGCGCAGACCAGTGATCGTTGTTGAGGGCGGCAAATCAAAACTGACGCCAGAAATTCTCAAAAAGGTTGAAACAGAGGAGATGACTTGGCGGGATTTGATCAGAGGAGGAATTGTGGAATATTTGGACGCTGAAGAAGAAGAGAACACTTACATCGCGATTTCTGAGGATGGGTTAACCCCAGAGCATACCAATCTTGAGCTTAGTCAGTTGGTGATGCTGGGAATAAGCGCGGCTCTTGTCCCATATGCTGAACACAATCAATCGCCGCGTAACACGTACGGCGCGAACATGGCAAAGCAAGCGCTGGGAGTCACGACCACTAGCATCCACAAGCGTGCAGACACTAGAGGGCATTTCATGCATAACTCGCAAGTGTCGCTTGTCAAAACGAAGGTGATGGGCGCCGTAGGTTTCGACCGCAGGCCAGCGGGGCAAAATCTCGTCGTGGCGATTGCGACATACGGCGGCTACAACATGGAAGATGCGCTCATAGTTAGCAAGGATTCCATCGATCGCGGCATGGGGAGAACGACATTTTACAGGATATATGAGGCGGAAGAAGGGCGTTACCCTGGTGGACAGGAAGACAAGTTTGAGACTCCGAGCGAAGAAATCAGAGGTTATGCTAAGGCAAGCCTTTATCGAAACCTGGGCGGGGATGGAATAATTGAAGTCGAATCTGAAGTTCACGGCGAGGATGTCTTGATTGGGCGGACGAGCCCACCGCGGTTCTTGGAGGAGATGGACGAATTCGGACTCGCTGTTGAACATGGGCGCCGGGAGAGCTCGGTCAGAGTGAGGCCGGGTGAAGCGGGAATTATAGATATGACTATGCTCAGCACGGCGTCCGAAGGCAGTAAGTTCGCGAGGGTCCGGGTGAGGGACATGCGAATACCTGAGATCGGCGACAAAATAGCGTCCAGACACGGGCAGAAGGGAGTGATAGGACTCATTATGAATGGTGCAGACATGCCGTTTACGGAAAATGGGATAACACCTGACATAATCATAAACCCGCATGCTATTCCCTCGCGCATGTCGGTGGGGCAGTTACTTGAGATGATGGCCGGGAAAGTCGGGGCATCAGCTGGAAAACGAATTGATGGCACGACTTTTGGCGGAGTATCTGAAAAACAGCTACGTGACATGCTTCATTCTTATGGGTTTAATCACAACAGCGAGGAGGTTTTATACAACGGGATAACTGGTGAAATGATTCCTGTTGATATTTTCATAGGCGTATGCTATTATCAGAAGCTTCATCATATGGTCGCTGACAAACTTCACGCCCGCGCACGTGGGCCGGTACAGGTTCTAACCCACCAGCCGACAGAAGGCAGGGCGCGTGAGGGGGGTTTGCGCTTTGGAGAGATGGAGCGCGACTGTTTAATCGGCCACGGCGCCGCGATGCTACTGAAGGAACGTCTGCTAGATGCATCCGATCGATATACTGGGTTGGTATGTGGTAAATGCGGGGGCTTTGCTGTTTATGATAAGCGCAGAGATCGTGCGTATTGTCCGTTTTGTGATGAGGACTCAGAGATTTACGGGGTCGGAATGTCGTATGCGTTCAAGCTGCTCATGGACGAACTAAAGTCCTTGTGCATGTTGCCACGAGTAAAGTTGAGGGACAGAGCTTAGGTGATAGATATGATGAGAATTCCAAAGGTAATCGATAGCATCAGCTTCGGCTTGATGTCGCCAGAGGATATACGCAAGATTTCGGTGACCAAAGTCATCACAGCAGACACGTATGATGAGGACGGTTACCCGATTGAAAGAGGGTTGATGGACTCAAGGCTCGGGGTGGTCGACCCAGGTCTGAGGTGTAGAACATGTGGTGCTCGCTCTGGTGCATGTCCTGGGCATTTTGGGCATGTTGAGCTTGCGCGGGTGGTAATCAACGTTAGTTATGTGGATGTGGTTTACGACTGTTTACGCGCCATATGCAGAAACAAAAGTTGCAATAGAATTTTGTTGTCGCCACAAAAATTTGATGACTTCCGCAAGCAAATAGAAGACCTCAGGCGTAGCGGCGGAAAATGGTGGGAGGTTTCTGATCAGGCTATACGAAGCGCCAACATGGTTGAAAAGTGTCCTCATTGCGGAGAAAAACAATTGAAAATAAAATTCGAGAAACCCACCACCTTCATGGAGGGCAAAAACCGCATAGCGGCCAGTGACGTGCGTGAGCGGCTCGAAAACATAAAAGATGAAGATGCTCTGCTCATCGGGATAGATCCAAAAGTCGCGAAGCCCGAATGGATGGTGTTAACAGTTTTGCCAGTACCTCCAGTAACTGTGAGGCCAAGCATAATTCTTGAGTCGGGGGTGCGTTCCGAAGATGATTT
>JAUWXD010000033.1 GCA_030616505.1 Hadesarchaea archaeon | reverse complement strand
CTAAACGCGGTGGGGTTCGTTCCAGCTTGGCCAGTGGTGTGGGTTGTGCTGGCGTTCATCTTCCTCTCCATCTGTGTAGGTATGTTCATCGCCGCTAGCAGCCGACGTATTTCTCCTGGAGCTAACGACAATGCTTCAGGGGTAGCCGTCATGCTTGAGGTTTCTCGCGTACTCGCAGAATCTCAACCAACAGATGTGGAGCTTAGGTTCATTGCATTCGGGGCGGAGGAGCAAGGGTTGTTCGGGGCGCGCAAGCTCGTGAAAGAGAAGTCTTTACCCCTAGATACTCTCGTGCTGAACTTGGACATGGTAGGGGCTGGCTCACAAGCATACATCGTCGAGGGTAATGGCATTTTGAGGAAAACAAAGACCTCTGCCCGTGTCAACCAAGCACTTGCAAATTCCATTCAACGCATGGGACTCAAGTCGAAGCTCTCGTGGGGCGTACTCTCAGGGCACGACCACATCCCACTCGTGCGGGCGAAGATACGGGCCACAACATTCTCGATAGACACCCCAGTAGCAGACAAGCTAAGCAGGCGGATTGCGAAACTGTTCAGGATACCCAACGCAAGAGTTCGGGGGTACCGCTACATCCACACATCTAACGACATGCCAGACCGCTTGGAATTAGCAAACATCGAGCGTGCAGGGAACATAGTGCTCGATTTTATAAAAAATACCCAAGTGACTGACACGAGCGCGAAAATCGTTGAATCGTAGCTCACTATTTTAACATATTGCTGCTAATTTGGCTTGGTGAAATAACTGATTGAAATCATCACGATAGCGGCGCTGCTCGCGGGTTTTTATGTCGCGTGGAACATCGGTGCAAACGACTCCGCCAATTGTGTGGGGATAGCAGTTGGCGGGCGCATTTTATCCTATCGCCGAGCGATCTTGATCTTAATCTTGTTTGTCCTTTTGGGTGCAGTGCTCGAAGGTTGGAAAAACATGCATACAGTTGGAGAGGGCATAGTGACCGGATCTTTGGGTACGAATCCCCTTTCCAACGCTCCGTGGATCATAATTTCCACATTGCTCGCCGCAGGGGTGTGGGTCACGATAGCTACCATATGGGGCATGCCAGTTTCCACATCTCAGTCCATGGTGGGCGCTGTAATTGGGGCAGGAATCTTGTTATCATTTATACAACCTGGAGGATCTGCGACAAGCATCCAATTCGGCACGCTCGGAGTCATTGGCATCTCTTGGCTACTGAACCCAATATTTGCGGCCTTACTTGCATTCACCATATTCAAAACTGTCTCCCCACTTCTACGAAAGATAAAAAATATTGTGTTGCTCAACCAAGTTCTACTCGTATTGGTTATAGTAGCTAGTGCGGCCACAGCATACGCACTTGGAGCCAACGACGTGGGCACGTCAACCGGAGTAATTTATGCGTTTTTTGGGGGAGGCGGGACGAATTACAGCCTCATGATGCTAATCGGATTGTTCGGTGGAATCGGTTTGGCGATTGGTGCACTGACTTATAGTCGCAAGGTGGTGCACACGGTGGGATCGGGGATAACTAGGCTCGATGCCTTGAGCGCGTTCGCAGCCCAACTGGGTGCCGCTATCACTGTATGGTCGTTTGTGCAGTTTGGAATACCTGTTTCCACCACACAAGCTATTGTAGGCGCGGTTGTGGGGGTGGGACTTGTGAAAGGTGCAACCGCCGTGAGCAAGAGAAAACTTGGTCATATAGGGATAGCTTGGGTCATGGGGCCAGCCGTTGCATGTACACTCTCACTTGTGTTAGGGTGGCTGTTCTTGACGTTATAAAAATGAAAGTATGAAAAATTTTCAGCGGTCCCATCTCAGTTCAAGCTCTGAAAGTGTAGGCGATTATCTCTATCAGGTCACTTGTGTCCTCGGCCCGATCGCTGATGTTTCCGAGTCTGTGGATGAGGTCTACCAGTTGGAGTACGGTAACTGGATCGAAGTATTTTTCGTGCTCGTATAGGTCGCTAAGAAGCCCCTGTTCAATCGTGTCAACTTCGTGTTCCAACTCATCCACCTCTTGTGACTTTTTTAGAGACGCATCGATATCGGTGCTTAGAAGTTCCACCGACCGCTTCAAGAGGCCGATTGTCTCAGTGGTAAGCTTGGCCATTTTTATGAAACGTGCCCTCAGCTCTTTGAGCTTAGTATTTCTTTTTTCGGCTTTTCGGATGGCGTGACGAAGTTTTTCTCGCAGCAATATCGAGCGCATCGCCCCTTCCGCAGTATCAGCAATCCCGTCAAGCTGCTCGGCGAGCCTAGCTAAGTCTCCTCGGAAAGCAGGCATGAAAGCCCCTTCGTGGAGGATTCGCATAAAATCCCTCCTGCCCTTATCTGCTTTTGTCTCTAGAACTGAGAGCTCCCTTCCGAGCTTCTCCGCTTTCTCGATATCGCGCTCGGAAAAGAAAGCGATGATGAGGTTTTCTAGTTTTTTTGCAACCTCTACAACCGAACCAGCATTTCGCTTGAGAACATTGAAGGCTTCTTTCTCTCTTTTCCCACCGATTGGAGCGAGAGCTATCACTAAAATGTCTTTCATCCCACCAACTTCCCAAGTCATATCGACCCCTCGTTTAAAATAATCACCGTCTCGGTTTCCTAACTAGCTCGGAACCACAGATTATACAATTGGTGGCAGATGGTGGATACTTTCGCCCACATGCCGAGCAAACGAACTCCCAGCGCAACACTTCCTTTATGCCTGGCGTGGCGATACGATGGTAAGGTACGTCGAAGAGGCTCGCCAGATTTTGGATAGCGTAATCGTCTGTTACTAGCTCACCCCCATCACCTTTCGAGTCCAATGCAAGCGCGAGTAGTTTGATATCAGTTTGAGATACCACATCGCCAGTGTGTTTGACCTTGGCTCGAACTTTCGCAAGCGAGTCTTGAGATGGCTCGACGACTTTTAATTTTCCAGATAACACTGCAGTTTCCAACTCAAGTTTTGAATATAAATCATGAGCTTCCTCAAGCACCTCGGGTACGGTAATCTGCTCAACATCAGTTACTCCTGGCACGAAACCAGCGATTACCGCAGAGGTATCTAGAACCAATATCCTGCGCGCCACTATAGCTTCTCCTTTGCCTTGCGGTAAAACTTTCTCCACTTGTTGGATTTAACCTTGCGGAAGTCCGTTCAGAAAAAAAGATACAGCTTATTCGCCATATTTTTAAGCAAGGTCTGAAAAAGTCAAAAGGTGTTTAGATGACAAGGGAGATGACTGAAGTCGGAAAACTAAAAGAAGGACGTTTCATCATCGTTGATGGCGAGCCCTGCCGCATAGTCGGTTTTTCAACCTCGGCGCCAGGAAAGCATGGACATGCGAAGGCCAAGATAGATGCGATTGGGTTGTTCGACTCCCAAAAGCGTTCCCTCATTCGTCCCACGAGCGCAAAAATAGATGTACCCATGATTGAACGTGGGAGTGCCCAAGTGCTGGCAATCGTGACCGACAATGTGCAACTGATGGACCTCCTGACCTACGAAACATTCGAACTGCCGATTCCTATACAACTTCGAGGAGATGTGCGCGAAGGGGTTGAGGTAGAATACATTCAAGCTCTTGAAAGAAGGAAAATAGAGCGCGTAAAATGATAAAAAAATAAAAAAAATAAGTGAGAAAAAATCAGAAAATAGTTTAAACGTCAGTTCCGCGCAAGGTCTTTCTTCCGTTGGCTTTCGCTCGTTCTATTGCTCGCCTGCACCGTCTCTTGATCAGTTCATCTAGCTCTTTGAAGAAATCTCCGCTTGCTCGCATTCCCTTAATCAGACCTCTAACGGTGGACTTTACGATATATGCCATTTACGCACCTCCGTTTTTAGCTGTTTTATCCTGAAATTTTAAGGTATTTAAGCATGTTGTGAATACGGGGCTTAATGCCTACGTTTGAGCTCTTTTAACAACTTCCGCATCTCTTCGCGCGGCATCTCGTAGCTGTGTTTGAGCGTCGGGAACTTGCCGGTTTTGACTTCCCGCTTGAAATCCGCCAGTGCCTTTTTCGCCGTATCATCAATATTGGCATAACGTTTGACGAACTTCGGAACGTGAGGACCGGTCAGACCCAGCATGTCGTAAAGTACCAGCACTTGGCCGTCACAGTAGGGGCCCGCACCTATCCCAATAGTGGGCACCTTCACCTTTTCTGTGACCAACTTCGCCAGCTGCCACGGAACGCACTCAAACACGATGCTGAAAACCCCCGCCCGCTCCAGCTTTCGTGCATCCTTTAGAATCGTGCTTGCCGCAGACTTGGTTTTCCCTCGTACCTTGAAGCCTCCGAATTGATGGAACCATTGAGGAGTAAGCCCGAGGTGTCCCATTACCGGTATGCCTGACTGGATGACTGCTTCGATTTTCTTGACCATACCTCGACCTCCCTCGACTTTTACCGCTTCCGCGCGACCCTCCTTTATAAACCGTCCCGCGTTTCTAATCGCATCCTCGGCGCTTGCTTGGTAAGACATGAAAGGCATATCTCCAACTACCAATGCACGCTTCGCACCGCGAGCCACCGCCTTTGTGTGGTGAATCATCTCGTCCATGGTGACGGAAAGAGTATCCTTGTAGCCGAGGACGACATTTGCAAGTGAGTCCCCAATCAAGACTGCGTCGACTCCTGCTTCGTCAATCATGCGAGCGGTTGAGTAATCGTAAGCCGCCACCATGGTCACGCGCTCGCCACTATCCTTCATTTCACGAATTGATTTGGTCGTGATTTTATCCATGGGATTCGACAGTTTATCTGCATTGACGGGCAATTTAACTTTTGCAATGACGGCGCTCGGCAATCTGAAGTAATTTCTTATAGACAGGAAGTTTAGTGATTTTGTGGTCTCATGCTTGGAGGATACACTGGCAAGCTGCTACGGGTGAACCTCTCAAAGGGTTTAATTGGGATGGAAAAAACAAACATTTCAACAGCTTACAACTTTCTGGGTGGGCGCGGTTACGGTACCAAAATTCTCTACGATGAACTCAAACCAGATACCGACCCATTGAGCCCTGCAAATAAACTAATATTCATAACTGGTCCGCTTACTGGAACTACATTTCCGGGTGCGGGTAGGACTGCTGTGTGCTCAAAGTCTCCTCTCACTGGCACGGTGGCCGACTCTCTTATGGGTGGCTCCTTCGGCGTACACCTCAAACGGGCGGGGTTCGATGGAATCATATTCGAGGGGCAATCGAGTAAGCCTGTTTACCTACTTGTGGACGGAGACAATGTCTCCATCAAGGACGCAAATTTACTTTGGGGCAAAAGCACGCACGAAGCTCGACGTGAACTAATAGAGAAACATGAAAATGCTTGGGCAGCTGCTATCGGTCCGGCTGGGGAGAACCTGGCGTCCGTTGCATGTATAATTTCGAGTGGGCGTACAGGTAGAGAAAGTGTAGCAGGAAGGTGCGGTCTCGGAGCAGTAATGGGATCTAAGCGGCTCAAAGCGGTTGTTGTCCGCGGAAATGATAAAATCAAAATCGTGCACGAGACCGAATATAAGAAAATCCTTCAAAAGATAAGGAGGACTATTGATACCCACCCCATCACTGGAACTGACGGGAGCCTAGCTCGATTTGGCACAGCACTTCTCGTACACCGCAT
>JAUWXD010000069.1 GCA_030616505.1 Hadesarchaea archaeon | reverse complement strand
GACCTCCACCTCGGCCTGGTCCAAGGGTTTTGGTCTGGCGGTAATCAGGTCCTCCAGCTTGATGCGGCGGGACTGTACACTCGGCAGAGTCCCGAACAATGCGTAGGTAATGGCCTCTAACACGGATGATTTCCCAGAGCCCATGGTGCCTACCAAAACGTTTGTGCCATCACCAAAACGGATATCAGTGTTATTGTGGGATTTCCAATTTTTCAGTTTAACCCGCGTTATCATTTGATTTCCTCCCAAGATCTGTCTTCACCAAATTTTCCACTACCCCGAAGACGTTCTGCAGCGCCTCCTCATTGCGCGCCTCCGCCAGCAGGCCGTAGAGCGTTCGGACGTCGAATATCTGCGTGTAGCCGGCCTCGCGCAGGTTGTCCTCCAACAGCGCCATTGCAGTCTCGTCTATTGACATCCGCCGCTCCTTGAGCTCGCGCAAGAGCTGCACTTTCTCCTCCAAGCCCGGTGCGGTCAAGTCCCTCTTGCTCACCACGACCAACGCACGGTCGGCGAACTCCTGAGTAATCGCTCGCTCGTCGAACTCGCTGCGCGACGCCTCTTTGGACAGCGTCCCTACCAACCTCACCCTTACGAGGGGGAGCCTGTCGCGATTCTTCCTCGGTTTCTCCAAGAGCTCTCGGACCTTTGCCCTCACTTCATTGTTGAGCTGTGGTATGCTCACTCCCTCGAACCGCATCTCAGCGTATTGGAAATCTCTAGGGGACGTGAGCTCGATGAACTCGTACCTGAACCTGCCGCTCAGCTCCACCATGTAGAAACCCTTGGGGGTCTCCGCCTCGACCTGGAGCAACTGCGTGCGCTCGGTGCCCCCCGGGAAGAGGAGCGGCTTTCCGTGCGCAGTCGTCTCGTTGCGGTAGTGTATGTGGCCGCACAGGTAGAGGTCGAACCCTTTGGGCAGGTCGGGGATATCCAAGGTGGGTGACTCCTCGCTCGAATAAACGTACTTCCCGACCGATTGATGCAGGACCAGGATGTTGAACGCCCCTTTGACCGGCTTTGGGTTCCAAATCGTGAGTACCTTCTTGACGTGCTTCTCAGGCACGTTGCTCATCCCGTGGATTGCGAGCTTGCCCCGAGACGTGTCGAAGATGAACGTGTTGTGGTGGAGGTGGACGAGCAGTCCGGCCGCTTCGAGCGCCTCTACCGGATTCGTCAGCCCACGCGTGCGGCGTTCGTGGTTCCCGTGGAGCGCGACCACAGGCGTCCCGCGGAGCGCCACCGGTGAAATCTCCTCGAGGTTTTTGTCGATAGTGTCGATTAGATTTATACTGTTCTGTCCGCGCGCGAGCGGTATCGATAGGATGCGCAGCGCTTTGGCCCACACCTCCTGTCTTGGAATCCGGGTGTCGAAGATGTCACCGAGTAAGATAATGAGTTGCGCACCGAGGTCGATGGATTTTTCAATCGCCTCACGAAACTGAACAAAAGAATCCTGCTCCCGAGGTGTCCCCCACTTTGTCCCAAGGTGCGGATCGGCGATGACAGCGATTTTCAAGGAATCACTCAGTTCCATTTGGTGCTTCATGCTTAATTGGATTTTTGCGGAATCCGAGCGCGCTCAAACTTAAATCGAACTCCGCCAAAGTCGATTCGGTGCCGATATGTCAGAGCTTTGGGCCGACAAGTACCAACCTCATAAACTTCGCGAGATTGTTGGACAACCGAAAGCCATCCAGGATATCACTAATTGGGCGCAGGTTTGGAAAAAGGGAAAGCCGTCCAAGCCCGCAATTTTAATCTATGGGCCTACGGGGACGGGGAAGAGCGCTACCGTGACTGCCCTGGCCAACGAGCTCGGATGGGACCTCATCGAGATGAACGCAAGCGACAAGCGCACCATGGGCGAGATCAACCGCGTTGCCGGGGCCGCATCGACAGCTGGGACCTTGCTAGCGGGAGTCGGTGGTCGAAGACTGATAGTGCTCGACGAGGCCGATAACATCCACGGCAGATCCGACCGCGGAGGATACCGCGCGCTCAAGGAGCTGATCGAAGAGACCCAAAACCCGCTCGTGCTCATAGCCAACGACCAGTACGACATCCCGTGGGACATCCGCATGGCTTGCCTGGGAGTCAACTTCAGACACTTGGGTGTGGACATCGCCATCAAGGAGCTGCAGCGGATATGCCACGCGGAGGGACTCGTAGCAGATCCGCTCGCACTCAAGGTAATCGCCGAGACCTCGAAGGGGGACTTGCGCTCGGCCATCAATGACCTCCAGACGTTCGCGCTCGGAAAAAAGAGGTTCACAGTCGGGGATCTGGCCATCTACCGCCGCGACCGAAATATCAACGTGTTCGACTTTTTGAAGCAACTTCTCTCTCCAGAGTTAACAGCCAAAGAGGCGAGGACCGCGCTATGGGCTCTCGACCTCCCCCCCAACGATGCGCTCGCATGGATAGCTGAGAACATCCCGCGGATGATCGCGAACCCGGCCGACCTGGCAAAAGTTTACGACGCGATCTCGCGGGCAGACATATTCCTCGGTCGCGCTCGAAAGAAACAAGCTTACAAGCTCTGGGGATACGCGAGCGACCTCATGAGCGCCGGGGTGACCGTCTCGAAGGGCAAGCACCTGAAGTGGTCAAAGTTCCAGCCGCCGAGCCACATCAAACGCTTCGCGCGCACGCGGGCCACCCGAGCGGTTCGGGATGCCGTTGCCCGCAAAGTCGCCCGGCACTGCCACACATCTTCCAGGGTCGTGAGGAAGGACATCCTGCCCTGCCTAGGTGTTGTATTCAAACACGACAAGAAGGCAGCTGATGCCATGGCGAGTCAACTTGAGCTCACAGATGTCGAATCCAATTTTCTGAGATCGCTGGGATGAACTTGAAGGTCACAGAGAAACTCCAGCTGGGGAGGCTCGCCACCCCTCTCCCGGATAGAAGGCGTCCCGTGTACAACTGGTTTCCCATGAAGGAGGCGTTCTCGCGGGACCTGGTTGGACTGTTGATGGAAACATGGGGGTTAGGGGAAGGAGATCTGATTCTTGATCCGTTCTGTGGAGTTGGGACAACACCACTCGCGTGCAAAGAGTTCGGATTGGACTGCGTGGGCTTCGACGTGCACCCTGTCATGCTGTTCGCGTCTCGGGTGAAGGTCAGGGATTACGATACCGGAAAGTTGAAGGAAACAATTCACGAGTTGATGAAATCGAAGTTCGAGCGTGTGGAAGTCGAAGTCCCGGGATTTGTAGATCGTGTGTTTCCGAAACCAGTGTTGGAAGACCTCGCGTGCTTCAGGCGGAAAATCGTGGGGGTAGAGGACGAATCAACTCGTGAGTTCATGTTGCTCGGGTTGGCGATCGCTGCGATGCAGAGCAGCTGGGTGCACAAAGACGGCGCGGCGATAAAAGTGGTTAAGCGTCCGGTGCCACCAATCCGCAAGGCGTTCGAACGACAGCTCCTGCAGATGTGCCGCGACCTTGAGGAATTCAAACCAAAAACATCCGAGGTGAAAGTCGAGCGCTGCGATGTCCGTGAGCTGAAACTAGAAGACGGGAGCGTCGACGCGGTGATAACCTCGCCACCGTACCTGAGAAAGGAGGAGTACAT
>JAUWXD010000014.1 GCA_030616505.1 Hadesarchaea archaeon | reverse complement strand
TTTTTTCTTTCTTTTCAGTTTCAACTTTTGGCTCGACCTTATTCTCGACGGGTTTTTCTCCTCCCTCTTTCCCGAGCAACAACCCAATGAGTGTCCGCTGATCTATTTCTGCCCGCGCGCGCCACCCGGGGTATAGTATCCCTTCGTCATCCTCGCTCAGGTAGCCCCGACGTATGAAACGGTCGATAGTGGACTCCACCCTCCATCGTGGAAACTTCTCCTCAAGCACCCGGTCCACCTCTTTCAACGGTGCTTTCCCCTCTTTAGCCAATATATGGGCAAGCGCGACGGTGAGCATTCCCATATCATCTATTCGCCACCCAAAGGTCCGTGCCTCCGTGAGAGTTGGGCGCCCCCTAAGGGTAACGAGATAACGGTCCGATTCTGAGCTCTCCTCCCCCTCAATCACGTGCTTGACTGTCAATCCCAACTTCTCCAGTTCGCCGTCGAGCAGTTTTACGGATTGCTTATAGTCTCGACCCAGCGCGCGCTTGAGTTCCCACGCTTTCGCCCCAGGACGCATGTGGTGCCTGAACAGTAGTAGTTGAGCAGCTCGCGCAAGCTTCTCCCTGAGCTCCAGAATATCCCGTTCCTCAACCATGTTTTACCCTCCTAAGCCACTCGACGCGTGAAATCGAGATGGGAACCGAAAATGTCGCCACGCGTTCGAGTTGTTGGGGCTTCGATAGTGGTTTCAACATAATCTCGTCCTCAAGCGGTTTTATCTCGAGCGTCGCATACCCGTAACTCACGAGGAAGCTCACGAGCCAGCCTTTCATCACAGTTTCCTCAAAACTTTTCTCGGAGATAAAATCCCAGTAAGACATCTCGCCTTGCTCCCCTGCAATATCCTTCATCTCACGCCAGCTCTTATCCAGCAAGGCTGCGAAGTCCTCGTCCGATAGTATCCCCATGCGAGCGAGCTCACGGCGAGCAACCTCTCCCGTGAGAACCTCTGTAGTGTCGAGTCCTCGCCAGCGCTCATCCAAGCTGGGCAAGTTCTTCCAGTAATCCATCCCCTCTTTGATGCCGTGGGGAGAAAGGCTTTCCAAATCGATTATGGGATGCCATGCCCGCACAAATACTTCAGCCAAATCCTTTGCTGGAAGAGCGTGCAGCTTGAGCATTATGAGCAACGGGTCAAGACAGAGCATTGAAGACTTGTGCTTAATCCATTCGCCCTGCTGAAACACCACATCCGCCAGCCCGAGCACAGCTTGGATGTCGAGATAGATTTCTTCATGCTTCCGCATCTTTGGCAGAAGCTCCCGCAACCGATCGAAGAACTCTCGAACCTCCACATCGAATGGGTCCAGCCCTCGCTTCTGCACCGAGTCGCAGAGGTCGATTATTCGCAGCATCAGCTCTTGACGCTCGCCCCGCATCTAAACAGCCACCTTCACATGGGAGGACCCCGCGATGTTCTGAACGGTTATCACGTTGGGCACCTCTTCCAAGTTTACGAGCTTGCCTGGGGTGATCACGATGTACTGCGTCGCTTCCCCTTTCATTAACTCTATAATGCCTCGGAAAATCGCCTCACGATTGCGCGGGTCTAGGTGGGCCTCAAATTCATCTATTTCCCGGATGGGAGACTGAATCCGCTGCTGAAGCGCCAGCAGGAAGCACATTATAGCCGTGGTGCGCTCTCCGCCGCTCTGAGTGTATGCATCGAGTACTTGGGGGGCCGCTCCCTTGAAGCCAACGAGGATATCCAGCCCTGCCTCGTCAATATCTTGGATGTTGAGAAGCCGAACGTCGCCCAATGCATTTACCTGTTTGAGGACCCCCACATATTTTTCCTGAACCTCACGTACCAACTTACCAACTTCACCGACCCATCGTTGCTTTCTGAGCTCCAATTCATCTAGCGCTCGTTTCCTGTTGGCCGATGCGATTTCGGCTTTCGCCTCCAGTTCCTTCAACGTACCCTTGTAACTCAGGTACATTCGCTCGACATCTGGGGAAACGTCTACAAGACTTGCAAGCTGAATGTTCGTAAACTTTAACTCATCCAAAACTTCCTGTGGCTTCCGCTCGGTGTCAACTCGTTCCCCGACTTGCCTTGCCCCACGCTCGAGCTGTTCTAATTCGTGCCTAGCCCTTCGAAGCTCCGTTTGAACTCCGGAAACGTCCTTTTCCAGAATCTCGCGTCTTACCCCCAATATCGCACTTTTCACCCGTGAGTTGATGTAGGTCCCGCGCGCTCGTTCATTTTCCCCTTTGATTTCCACGAGTTTAGACCTAGTTTCCTTGCTCCGCGCGCTTGCCTCGTGAAGCCCGTCTCGCGATCGCTCTAACTCGGCTTCCAATTGTTTGAGTACCTCACTCAGCGCAGTTCCGGTAATTGGACGTAGCGATTTGCACAATCCTTCAAGCAACTTGGATCTTGCGTCCGTCTCGGCATGTGCACATTCCCGCTCTATAAGCTGTTGGTAAGTGGAATCAAGCTCAAACTCAAGTTCCTTCAACTTAGTTTCGAGTTCCGCCTCGTGCTTGGAATTTTCTTTAATTTCCTCCACCGCATCACGGAGCTCGTTCTCCAATCCATCCAGTTTCGAATGGAGGTTTCCGACTGCTCCCTCCTGCTTGATGTATTTTGCCCACGCATACTCTATCTCGAGATTTCGCTTTCGTTCTCCAAGCTCCTGTTTCTTCTTAAAGCGCTGGAACTCCCCCTCCCAGTAGCGTAGCGTTTCCCGGGCCTTCTCAAGCAGGCTTCGAATCGATTCCTCTTCGCTGAGTGTGTGGGAGAGCTTTTCTCTAGCTTCGAAAATTAGCTCGCGGTAGTCTCGGAGCCCGACCGCCTCCTCTACGAGCTTCAACCGTTCGCGGGCATCTATTGCTCCGAACAAATCTACCATGTTCTGATGCATGATGATGAGCATGTTGTCTGGGTTAATCGAAAGCCGCCGGAGCAACCGCAGAACCTCACCTTTTGTCACGGTGCGGTTATTCGCTTCATGCCAGTATGTTCCATCACGACTCATGTAACGCGAGAGGACAATCGTGTCAGAATTTATACTGCCGATGGGGCGCTTCCCGTCGTTTGGGGAGTTGTCGAACACCACGCTGACTCGTCCAAGGTCCTTCCCCCTGCGGATAAGGTCGCTGAGCCTTCGCGAGCGCTCGGTGTAGGTCTGTCCGAGAGCTACGGCTAGACCCAGCAGGATAGAGGATTTACCCGCGCCATTCGGACCACACACTAGGTTTAGTCCCGGTCCGAAGGGAATCCTGCTGTATTCATGCGACATGAAATTTTCCAGTATTATCTCTCGGACTAAGGTATTCGCAGACATAAACACCAACTCATAATTTATGTGGTCAAACTTTAAAGCAATCATCGTATTTAAGTTCGAGGGTGACCCGATGGTGCTGGTAGCTAAAATATTCGAGTTCAAGGAACCGATTGAGCCGAGTGTGATAGCGCGGAAGCTCAAGGACTTCGGCGAGGAAGAACCACGAGAACACCAGGGTAAACGTACAAAGCTCACAGCAGAAATCTTAGACCTGAAACTGAAGGAAGACACGTTATCTGGAATTTTCAGCAAGGACTTCGTGCTCAGCCGTTATTACAAACGCGGCTTGGTCGAGACCTTGGTCACGGAGGAGGTTCCCTTCTGGATCAAACAGTCGAAGGGGAGAAGCTTTTTGGTGGTGCTCGCGCCATCGAAAGCCCGCGGAGTGAAGAAACTCTTAACGAACTACGTGGCGAACAAACTCAGCGAAATTTTGTTCATTAAAACGGGTGTAATCGTTGAGACAAAAATCACGCACGAAACCCTGAAAGAAATCCACGAGTCCAATCCCCGAGCGACGAAGCTGATATGGTTTGACGATGTGGACATCCCAGACATAGGAAAGCTCGCCCTTGCAGGGTCTGGGCTAGCAGATACCAAACTCTACCAAGAATACCTCAAACACGGAAAGATATGGTATGTTGTGTTCGGGGCCCAAAAGCGTGGATTTACGGTCGGGATGGCCAGAAACTGCGTGGTGACGTTGTTTACCAAGGTGGAGCTGAAAGAGTTCTTGGAGTATATTCTGACTGATGTGCTACCGCTAATCTCGTAGAAACTTTTTGTCTGATTTTAGTGGTGCGGCCGGCGGGATTCGAACCCGCGCAGCAAGCTTTTCCCGGGGTCTCATGGGAAGCTTGAGTCCTTTGGCAGCGTTCAGCTTTAGCCAGACTGGACCACGGCCGCACAATCATAGTTTAGCACAAAATCTTAAAATGTTGATGTTAGAGCCGCTCGCGCGCGACCTCTGTGAGCTCTGTCTTCGTCAACAGCCCAACCAATTTATCCTCTAGGTCCACCACGGGCAAACTCGAGAACCGTTGTTCAAGCATTACCTTTGCTGCACGTGAGAGCCTTGCATCCGTGCGGACAGTTGTGGTAGGCTGAGTCATTATGTCTTCTACGAGGAGGTTTCGAATGCGCTTACTCTTGTACTTGTCTGGAACGACTTCTTGGAACGCTAAGAGCTTCATCGCTACGTCGCGCATGGTGACGATGCCTACTAGCCCACCGCCTTCCATCACCGGGAGGGCAAGGAGATCTTCATCAAACATGAGTCTCCGCACGTGGACGACGCGCTCATTCGGTGAAACTGTTGTCGGGCTGGCTTGCATCATCTGTCCAACGTAAATATCATCATGGGACATGCAGACTTTCGCAAAATCGAGTTTCGTGACAATACCTACTAGGTTATCTCCCTCAACCACGGGGAGCCCACTGATGTCGTGGCCGAGCATCAGCTCCGCGGCTCTTTTAGCAATCACATCCGAAGCGACAGTAAGGGGATTGGGTGTCATGACATTAGAAACATGTATTCTGCTCGGGGGTAATCGGTAGGAACGTGTGGATCCCAACTCGCGCGCGATGTCTTTCTCAGTCAAAACCCCGACGATGCGGCCATTTTGTAGCACCACCGTACGCGATATCTCGTTTCGCTTCAACATGTCGACAGCATTGGAGAGTGGCACATCCTTGTTGAGAGTAATTACGGGCGAAGTCATTATTTGGCTAACACGCATTTCAGACACCTAAATTGACTATCCCACTGGCTAAATCCGTCTTCGTGATAATCCCGACAAGTTTCTCTCCGTCGAGTACAGGGAGTCCGCTTATACCGTGCTCGGCCATCATGGCGGCGGCACGCGCGGCATCTTCGTTTGCATCGATGGTTATGACATTTGGGCGCATTATGTCCTCTGCTGCCATCGATGCAACCCGCTTTACGTGCCTGGCTCTAGGTCTGCCCGCCCGCTCGAGTTTTCTGGTGTATCTGACCTCACGCTCTTTTATTCCAAGACCAGGCTGCTCCAGCTGGGAAAACGCGATATCGCTTTCGGTGACAATGCCAACTGGCTTCTCCCCTTCGGCCACGACTACTCTACTTATTCCGTTATTCTTCATCAACTCTATCACATGCGTCAACGAACGTCTGCGATCAACAGTCACCAAGTTGTTGCTCATCAAATCTTTGACTTTGACCTGACCATCCAAACGATCCACGAAACTCCGCGCCAAATCTGTTTTCGTCACCACTCCAGCGATACTGTTCCCGTCCTGCACCAACAGACTACTTACCTTGTGCTTGAGCATGAGGGCTGCTGCCTTGTTCAAATCCGTGCCAACTGAAACTGCCAATATATTCTTATGCATCACGCGTACGACGGGGATGTCGTCGATTGGACGTCTGCGCCAAGTCGGTGAACTTCCACCCATATGTTCGGCGATATCGCGCATCGATAACATGCCAACCGGTTTTCCCTTATCGATAACGACTAGACGTTTCACCTTATGGCGCAACATCAGATTTTTTGTGTGGGAAATCGGGTCTGTAGGCTTAACTGCTATGACGGGTGCGCTCATGATTTCATTTATCTTCAAACCAATAACCTCAACAAATCACGTTCGGTAACCATACCTACTAGCTCATTTCCAGACACGACGGGTAACCCACCACATCCCTTTTCGCGCATTAACCCAGCTGCCTCGCCCACATCTGTCTCCGGCGTCACTTTTAGCACGTTTTCCGTCATTATTTTTTGAACGTTGACTGCCATCGCCTCGTCCATCCTCTGTGAGCGCATGTACTCGAAAACCTTACTCGTACCGAAGTAGCGTAAGATGTCCACGCTCGTGACTATTCCCGTGAGTTCTCGACCACGTGTAACCGGTAATCTGCGAAAACCACGTGAAATCATTCTCCGCGCCGCCTCTCGGATTGATGTCTCAGGATCGGCAGCGACAATGTGACGCGCCATGTGATAGCTCACAGGAATTCCCGTCGTAGCCGGTACGTACGAAACAAAATCTCGTTCAGTCACTATTCCTACAATCTTTTCTGCTTCATCTAAAATTGGCACGCCACCGACGCCTTTGTTGAGGATGAGTCTAACTACATCTATCACGGACATATCATAGGTGCCGTAGACGACTTCCTTGGACATTATAGTCCGGGCAGGTTCATTGACTGCTGCGAAGAAGTTACCTTTCAATTTTATTTGTACGATTTTGTGCTTGTCTCCGCCGCCGAGAAAATCTATAATGTCCCGCGTTCGGAGGATTCCCATCAGCTTTCGTGTTCCTGGGGTAGTTACCGGTAACCTTCGTACTTTGCGGTCTACCATTATTTCGGCTGCGTTTTTTATCCGTGCTGTAGGTGGAATCGTTACGACAGGTCTCCGCGCTAGGGGCATTATATTGCCATCCTTCTTGCGAATCCTCGAACCGAACTCAAGCGGCCCTCGGTCATGCGATTTGTAGTGTAGAGTTCTTCTCATTCAACCACCATCGATAACTAAGTGTGTAAATCAATACTGGTCCGCGCAAGCGTGTCCTCGCATGCCGTTCCAGCATTACCTGCCCACTGTGTCGCGACAGTTTTCGCAGACCCACATCCCATTAACTTCACGAAGACTTGTTTTGACC
>JAUWXD010000047.1 GCA_030616505.1 Hadesarchaea archaeon | reverse complement strand
GCTATTTTCCTAACCGACAGCGCTAAGGATATCGAAAAAAAGGCCAAAAATGCGTTCACCGGCGGCAAACCGACCGTAGCTGAGCAACGAAAACATGGGGGCGACCCAGACAAATGCATGATTTACGAACTCTATGTTTATCACCTCGAACCCGATGATGAGAAACTCTTGGAGATACGAGAAGCGTGTAAATCGGGAAATGTCATCTGTGGAGATTGCAAGCTACGGGCGATTGAACTCATGGCGAAGTTTTTGAACGAGCATCAAGTCAAGAGGGAGCAGGCTGAAACAAAAGCAACTAAACTTGTGGAAAAAGTTTATTGAGTTTAAAAAATTTAGTACCTTCTTCTGAAGCCGCCTCTGTCGCCGCCTCTGTCGCCTCTGTATCCTCCGCCGCCTCTGTATCCTCCGCCGCCTGGTCTCGGACTGAATCCTCTGCGCTCTTGTTCGTGTTCTGCATCACTGATATTGACCCCTGAATTAACCTCTGGTATCTCTTTATCAGATTTGGTCATCTTGCCATGTTTTCCCACATTGAGCCGTATGTGTCCCTTTACAAGTGAGATGTACCCATTCTCTATCTCGAGGACATCATTTTCTTGAACAGACCCAATCTGATCCTGCCACAAAGAAAGAATAACCGTTCCAGTTTCGTCTCCTACCGTGGCTTCGGCTACTCTCTTTGGTTCTCCTCCAAACCTGTTGGGAATCTCCTTTGGCTCCCCTATACTCACGACTTTTACCAGCATGTTCACGCTCTTTGACTGAGGGGTTAGCTCGTTTACTTTCTTTGTCTCTGGAGGAGCACGTTCCGCTTCGCCTTCCATAATTATCCTTCCTACCTCATATGTGCTGGTATATAAATAGCAATGTGAATGCCGAGCTCTGGGTACGCTAGGCTTTCAGTCTGGCTTCCTCCGATGTGGGTTTTGTAAGACGTAGATACTTTTGGATGAATTTCGGATCGACGCGCTTCAGCTCGGTCGTGGACAGCATACGCAACAGCTCCCAACCGAGATTAAGTGTAGTTTCAATCGACCGGTCCTCACCTCGCCCTTGGTTCACGAACTCGCGCTCGAATTTGTCTGCGAAGCTGAGATAACGTCGGTCTCGGTCGGTCAACGCCTCTTCCCCAACGACCGCGACCAATGCTCGGATATCTTTGCCCTCAGCATATGCTGCATAAAGCTGGTTTGATACATCGCTGTGATCCTCACGTGTATGTCCCTCACCTATGCTGTCCTTCATCAACCTGGAAAGGGAAGGAAGCACATTAATTGGTGGGTAGATTCCCTTTCGATGGAGTTCGCGGTCCATGACAAGCTGCCCCTCTGTGATGTAGCCTGAAAGATCAGGGATTGGGTGGGTAATATCATCTCCGGGCATGGTCAAGATTGGCATCTGAGTCACCGACCCTTTCTTACCTTTTATCATCCCTGCACGCTCATAAATCGTTGCGAGATCTGTATACATGTATCCGGGGTATCCCCGTCTTCCCGGTACTTCACTCCGCGCAGCCGAGATTTCACGAAGAGCTTCAGCATAATTGGTCATGTCCACCAGAATCACCAGCACGTGCATCCCTTGGGTGAACGCGAAGTACTCTGCAGTGGTCAAGGCCAGCCGTGGGGTGAGAATGCGCTCGATTGCTGGATCGCTGGCCAAATTCAAAAAAACCGGTGCCCGCTCGAGCGCTCCAGTCCGTTCAAAGTCGCGGGTAAAGAATGCCGCTTCTTCGTGAGTTATACCCATACCACAAAACACCACGGCAAACTTTTCCTCTTCACCCAACACTTTCGCTTGCCTAGCTATCTGGGCGGCGAGCTCGTTGTGGGGCAACCCCGACCCTGAGAAAATAGGTAGCTTTTGACCTCGAACGAGCGTGTTCATGCCATCGATAGATGAAATTCCAGTCTGGATGAACTCGCTCGGGTACTCCCGAGCCGATGGATTTATCGGAGCTCCATGAACATCCCGCTCGTCCTCGAAAACTGGTTTCGGGCCACCATCTATGGGCACCCCTCTTCCGCTGAAAATTCTTCCGAGCAGATCAGTTCCTACTCCAAACTTGACTGTCTCTCCCGTGAACCGGACCCTAGTTTTAAAGGTGTCGATGCCGCTCGTGCCCTCGTAGACCTGTACCACAGCTCGGTTCTCGTATGCGTCCAATACTTGCCCGTGTTTTGTTTCCCCATCTGGTGTGGTAATCTCTACAACCTCCCCATAACCGACCCCGCTCACCCCATCAACTATCATAAGTGGGCCTGAAACCTCGGAAACGGTCAAGTATTCGCGACTCTTAACAGCCTCACTTTTCAACCTTTTCACCTTCGACTAGTGTTTTTTTTGTCTCCATTAACGCTTTGAATTGCTCCTCAAGTTGTTTTTCCATTTTTTCCTGTTCCCTCACGAATTTTTCAGATGGTAGCCGCTTCATGCTCGCTATCGAATCCTTGATGGATAATTTTCCAATTTCACCCACAGGGATGCCTCGCCTCGCGGCCTCAATCGAATTACGGTAGAACCCGAGCACGAGCTTGAGCATCCCAAGCTGTTTTTCAGCTGAGCAATAGGTGTCGACTTCGTGGAAGGCGAACTGCTGGAGGAAGTCCTCGCGCATCATTCGAGCGGATTCGAGCACGGCCCTATCTGGTTCAGGCAAAGCATCGGGGCCCACAAGCTTCACGATCTCCTCGAGCTCCGCCTCTTTCTGAAGCATGACGATGGCCTCGTCTCGTAACGCCTTCCAGTCCTCCTTGAACTTTTGACCCCACCAGTTTCGGACATTGTCGACATATAGTGAATAGCTAGTTAGCCAGTGGATGGCAGGAAAGTGGCGGCGATCGGCCAAACTGGTATCAAGTGCCCAGAAGACCTTGACTACACGAAGAGTGTTTTGTGAAACCGGCTCCGAGAGGTCTCCACCTGGTGGGGAAACGGCACCGAGCACGGTCACGGAACCCAACCTTTCATCACTGCCCAGTGTTCGAATTACTCCTGCCCGCTCATAGAACTCAGCCAATCTGGAAGCGAGGTAGGCAGGGAATCCCTCTTCTCCGGGCATTTCCTCAAGCCGCCCAGATATTTCCCGCATCGCCTCGGCCCACCTAGAAGTCGAGTCTGCCATGAGAGCCACATCGTATCCCATATCGCGGAAGTACTCAGCGATGGTTATCCCCGTGTAGACACTCGCATCGCGCGCGGCCACTGGCATGTTTGATGTGTTTGCTATTAGAGTGGTCCGTTCCATCAATGATTCGCCCGTCCTCGGGTCTTTCAGCTTGGGAAAGTGCACAAGCACATCACACATCTCATTCCCGCGTTCACCACAGCCAACATAAGTGACGACATCGACTTCTGCCCACTTCGCGACTTGGTGTAAGAAAACCGTTTTGCCCGTTCCAAATCCACCGGGAATCGCAACCGTTCCGCCTTTTGCAATCGGGAAAAATGTATCAGCAACGCGTTGACCCGTCAGAAGTGGCTCAATAGGATCGAGCTTCTCCTTGAACGGCCTAGCCCGCCGAACGGGCCACACCTGCATCATCTTAACTTCTTTTTTGCGACCAGAAGTCTCGATTGTAGCAATGATATCTTCCACTTTATGATTTCCATCCGCTATTTCGGTGAGTTTTCCGTTGACCCCTGGTGATACCAAAATTCGATGTTCGACGAGCTTGGTCTCCTTGACCGTGCCTAAGATATCTCCCTCAACAACGTCTGTGCCCTTCTTTATTTTAGGAATGAACTCCCACTTTTTGTCGCGTGGCAAAGCGTGGGCGAATACACCTCTAGTTATCACGTCACCCGTCTTAGCCTGAATCACATTAAGCGGACGTTGGATGCCATCGTATATCGCACCTACAATTCCAGGACCAAGTTCAACTGAAAGCGGGTTTCCTGTGCCCTCAACTTTTTCACCTGGCTTGATGCCAGATGTTTCCTCATACACTTGGACTGTCGCGCGGGTATCCTCCAATCCTATTATCTCACCTATAAGGCCCTCTTCACCAACTTTGACAAGTTCGTACATCTCCGAGCCGCGCATATCGTCGGCGATAACTACCGGACCAGTAATCCTAACAATTTTCCCCAATCAATGCCCCTAGCTATGATTGGAAGCCCCACTTTTTAAACTATCAGAACTTTTATGGGCTACATCACAAATTACTTTGGGCGTTGGACGGTGAAACTTTATGGTGCAGGAAAGCCTTCGCGTGATTTTTGATGCCGAGAAAAAAGCGAATGAACAAATAACATCCGCACATCGCAAAGCTTCCGTAATTCTCGAATCCGCGCGAAATGAAATTGAGAAAATAATGGAAAACTCCAAGCTCGAGAGGAAAAAAAGAGTTCAGAAGATTCTCGAAGAAGCGAGGAAAAAGACTGACACGGACGTTCAGGAATTGATGAAAAAAACGCAACGGCAGCTCAGGAGGATGGAAAGAAAAGCGAGTGCACGACACGCGGAAGCAGTCAAACTTGTTGTAGATGCTGTCGTTGGGTGATTCAATGTTCAAAACTGCTAAGATGAAAAAGTTCCGGGTAATCTTCCACCGACGTGTACATGATGATGTCGTCGCAAAGCTCCACGAGGCTGGCGTGGCTCAGCTGAAAGAGGTTTCCGAACTGGAATTGGCGCGGAAAGCTGTTGGTGAAGAAGTATACGAATTTTCGCCAACACTCGCAAAGTTTAGGGAAATAGAAGAGTTCCTTGGGCCAGGCACGGGAAAACCGATTACGG
>JAUWXD010000079.1 GCA_030616505.1 Hadesarchaea archaeon | reverse complement strand
TTCCTGAATCTGGGACGCCTGCAACCATATCGGCCTTAACGTTATCATTCTTTGCCAGATCTGGCAAAGAATGATAACGTTAAGGCCGATATGGTTGCAGGCGTCCCAGATTCAGGAACTACTCATGCCATTGGTTATGCTTTAGAATCAAAAATTCCTTTTAGAAGACCACTAATCAAATACACTCCGGGATATGACAGAAGTTATACACCACCTTCTCAGAAGACCAGAGATTTAATTGCGAGAATGAAGTTAATTCCAGTCAAAGATTTAATTGAAGGTCAAAGAATTATTCTTTGCGATGATTCCATAGTGCGGGGCACTCAATTAAAAAATTATACTGTGCAAAAATTGTGGGATAACGGGGCAAAGGAGATTCATTTGCGCATCGCCTGTCCCCCCTTGATGTTTCCGAGCGCATTTGATTATTCCACAAGGACGATGGAAGAATTGGCCGCCCGCCGCGCTATAAGGGCCATCGAAGGAAAAGACATCGCGGATGTGAGTGAATACATCAACCCGGATTCAGAGAAGTATAAGAAAATGGTGGATTACATTGCCAAAGAGTTGGGCGTTACCTCGCTAAAATACCAAAGAATGGATGATATGATAAAGGCTATCGGGCTTCCTAGAGATCGTCTCTGCTTGTATGTTTGGACAGGCGAGTCTATAGCTAACCCCTAAAATAATTTGGTTTGTTTTTAGCTAAAATTTCCGCCCAGTCAATCTTTCATAACACTCGACGTATCTTTTTGAGGTTTGAGAGATTACTTCTTCGGGCAAAGTTGGAGCTGGAGGTCGCTTATCCCACTATATGTCGAGGAGATAATCTCGCACGTATTGTTTATCGAAACTGTACTGATTCTTCCCAACTTCATAGCTATCGAGTGGCCAAAATCTGGAAGAATCAGGCGTGAAGATTTCGTCAATTAGCATAAGTTCTCCGTCATGAACACCGAACTCAAATTTCGTATCTGCAACGATAACGCCATTAGGTTCTGCTTTTTTTGAAACTTGCTCGTAAAGTTCGATGCAGGTTTTTTCTATTTGTTCGGCGGTATCCTTACCGAGATTTTTTACGACATCTCTTTTGACCATTTCGATGTCATGTCCGGTTTCCTCTTTGGTGGTGGGAGTAAGGATTGGTTCGGGTAATTTTGAAGCCTTATCCAAATCATTTGGCAGTTTTATTCCAGAGATAGGTTTGCCCGAGCGATAGTTTTCAAAAGCTGAGCCGTATAGGTAGCCGCGGACGACGAACTCGATTTTTATAGGCTTGGTCTTTCTCACGAGCATAGTTCGCTGGTCAACAACGTCTATCAAGTGGTTTGGGATTATTCCCTTGAGTTCATCGAACCAGTAAGCGGACAGCCTGTTCAGGGCTTCCCCCTTGCAAGGTATGCCGTTGGGTAAAACTACATCGAAAGCCGAGAGTCTATCGGTGGAGATGAGGAGTAGCTTGTCATCCAAGTCGTAGATGTCTCTTACCTTCCCACACTTCAACAGTTTGAGGGGGAGACAAGACTCCGTCAAAACCTCTTCCATGGAATCACTTTCGCTGTTTAATTGTTTGGTCGCTCAATTCCACTTTTTCTTTCATTTTGTGTTGGTATTCTACAATTTTCTTCCAGAGTCCTTCGTCGCCCAGCGCTAGGATTTTCGCGGCAGCTAGAGCAGCAGCCTCTGGTTCTAGAATGACAAGTGGAGCGACTCCGCTGGGCATGCGGAGTGAGGAGTAAATATCTATACCCGCGAATTTTTCAGAGTAAGGAGGGCATGCTATTACAGGATATTTGGTATTTGCGTCGATCATCCCTGATAGAGCGTTCGACCTACCAGCTATCGTTATGTAGACCAGTTCGTCCTTGCGTTTTTCGTATTCTTTCAATATTTCAAGTACCTTTTCAGTCGTCTTGTGGGCTGAAGCGATACGTTGGTCAAACTCTATCCCAATCTCTTTCAACGTGCGCCTTAGCGGTTCGGCAAAATCGACATCCACCTTGGAGCCAAACAAGATGACAACTTTTCTCGACATCAGTTAGTATTCCCAGGAGGCGAGATTTATAGATTTCTTAGGGGCGTCCCGCTAAAGTTAAAGAGGCAAGGGGAGAAGAATTGTTGGTCGGGTGGTGATAGGGTGACGGAAAAATTTGATCACGGTACTTTCCTTTCTCCTTTCACTTGGCGTTATGGTAGCCCCGAGATGCGGAAAATTTTCTCTGAGATAAATTACAGAGCGATATGGAGAAAAATTTGGGTGGCTCTCGCCGAAGCTCAGTCGAAGTATGGTATCGTGTCTCAGAAAGAGCTAGCCGACTTGAAATCGAAAATGGGCCCGAAAAACATCGACTTGGAACGGGCGCACGAGATTGAACGTAAGATACGGCACGACTTGATGGCCGAGATTAAAGCATATGCTGAGCAGTGCCCTATCGGAGGAGGAAAAATCCACCTCGGCGCGACATCTATGGATATCGAGGACAATGCTGAAGTTTTGCGGATTAAAGCCGCGTTTGACATCATGCTCACCAGACTCGTCAACTGTTTGAATTCCCTTTCCAAGCAGATCTCCAAATTCAAAAACTTACCATGCATGGGCTGGACTCACCTCCAGCCGGCTGAGCCGACGACACTTGGTTACAGGTTGGCGGGATATGCACAGGACCTAGCCCTCGACATATGTAGTGTTGAAAACCTTATTCGTGATTTCGTGAAGGGTAAGGGGATAAAAGGCGCTGTTGGCACCTCCGCTAGTTTTCAAGCGTTGTTGAAGGGAAAAGGCCGAGCGAGCGCACTTGAGGACCAGGTGATGAAAAAGCTTGGTCTCGAAGCATTTCCAATTTCAACTCAAACTTACCCACGGAAGCTCGATTATCTGGTCTTAGCCGTCTTGGCGAGCATAGCCCAGAGCGTACATAAATTTGGGGTCGATTTGAGACATTTACAATCACCTGCTTACGGGGAATTATCAGAGCCCATCGGGAAGGCACGGGTGGGCTCTTCAGCTATGCCTTTTAAGAAAAACCCCATATCTGCAGAGCGAATGTGTTCTTTAGCTAGATACATTTCAATTTTACCGGAAGTGATGTGGGAGAACGCAGCTCAGACGATACTTGAACGTACCCTCGATGACTCTGCTAGCCGGAGAGTGGTGCTTGCCGAGTCGTTCTTGGCCTTGGACGAGTGCCTGATGATATACTCCCAATTGGCACGAGATCTTGT
>JAUWXD010000054.1 GCA_030616505.1 Hadesarchaea archaeon | reverse complement strand
GGAACTTGAGCTAGCGCAAAGTCTCAAATCAAAATATGCGTCAGAAGATTGGCTAAGGAAGCGGTAGCATACGAGGGCTTCTCGGTTCGCGAATTCAAATCAAAAGTTTTAAGGTTTGTGGGAAGCCAGCAACGTTATTGTTATACAAGCGTCACTGATGCACTCGAGACAACATTGGCAGCGGAATCGTATTGCATACCTTCGGCCTGGACATCTGTCACAGTGAAGGTGTAGGTTCCGTACAATGTGGTGTAGTGGCTAAGCAAAACTACGCCATCCGACCCTGTGGTCCCTGACTCTATCTCTGTAGCGTCGTCGGGGCGAGCAACCTCGGCGGTCACCGTTGCTCCGACCACCGGGCTGCCTTCGGCATCCTCGATAGTGATCCAAGCATTGGCGTAAGAGTACTCCTCAAAGTGCTCAAAACTAGTCTCAATGCTTCCAATGTGGGCGCTGCCTAAAGTTGGCGTCGTCGTGTAGGGGTTGGGTTTGTATATTTTACCGCCGCCCTCCCCTGCCGGGCGATTATCGGCGCGCTTCTCCAATTCATTTTCGATAAGTCCCCCCTGTACTTCTGATATGTCATCGCCGGTATTGTCGTAGTTCATGATGTTATTGTCGTCGCGACCGCCCTGGGCAGAGGCGTTGTCCACAGGAGAATCCTTGACCGCAGATTTGCTGAATTCGTGGACGAGTTCGTGGCCAAGCGTACGGTTGTCGAAGTCCGCGTTGTCGTCGATGAAAATAGCGTTCTCGCTGCGGTCCCATAATCCCAGCGCCCCCCCAAGAGCATTATCGGGAACGTAGTAGACGTTTATCCATCTCTCATAGCGGTTCTGTCTGCTCAAGTTATCCCGCTCCTCGTTGGTGAGCTGGCCGTCCGCCCCCGCTTTTGTATTCCATTCGTCCTCCGAGATGTGATTAATTTCGACCAAATACACGTACCAGTATTTCAACCTGCACGCCTTGGCGTTCTTATTAAACATGTCCTCCGCTTTCTCAGCATCGCTTCTCGCGTCGTCATCACTCACACCCGACCCATCAACAATCCATATCTTGAGTGGGATGAAGAGTTTTTTGAAAACCTTCACATCCACCACCACCGTACCCGCCGGTGGCTCGGCAGGTTGCGTCAAGCTGTCCCAGAGGCCCTCAACCCAAGTGATGAGTTTACCTGCTTTTTCCTTCAGATTTTCCCACGTGCTTTCCGCCCATTCGCTGATGTTGAACTGGAGCGTTGCGACGCTGACTCCAGCCCCAGTAGTGCTTCCTGTTTGGTTCAAAGAGAGGACATTATCTGTTGTCGACACTTCCGGTGCTTCAAAGTTGTCGGTAGGATTCGGATCGGTTGTACCTACAAACTCCAGTATGGAATTGTCGTACTCTACTTTCAGGGCGTATTGTCCGAGGGTTCCGAGACCAGGCGGGAAGAAAATCCCGACATCGAGTGAGATGGACTGACTATCTCCAGAGCTAACGAACTCAAGGTTCTCAAGCGAAGTAAACTCAACCGCCGGCTCCACCAAGTTATAGGAAAGATCTACGTAAGCTGACGTGAATTCTATTTCCTCAGAAGAAGATACCCCTGAGTTTCCATCAGATATAGTTACCTGGGCCGTTCCCCAATTATCGGCGTCGAGGCTGACGCTAAATGTGTCGTCAGGGTGGCTCTGTAGTGGCGATGTCTGCCCCACTAGCCCAAAAGTCGACTCCACTTGGGAATCGACCAAATCTCCCGGGACGATGTTTCCATATTGGTCGACGAAGTAAAATGTCAGCGTTGAAGTGTACCAGGTCGAAGTTGCACTAGGGGATGTCGAAGATATGGCCACATCCGCTACATCTCCAGGTACTATGGTAATATCACCAGGTGTTCGTATGGTAGTTCCTTCCGCTGAGGCAGTGATGACATAGGTACCCGCCCACTGCGAGGTCAGGTTTGAAGTATAGCTTCCATCCCCCTGATCTGCCAGTTGAAGGGCAACATCCCAGCTATCACGCGCGCCAGGTATCGTGTAAGAAAGTGAAATGTCTGCGCCGCTCACGGGGTTGCCGTCAGCGTCGTAAGCGAGTACGGTTATCAAGCTAGGTTGTCCAGCAGTCACAGGCGAAACGGCTGTGATAGTTAGTGTATTTACCCCTCCTGATGGTTGCTCTCCTGGCCCCCCCGCCGGTATCATGCTGATAGAGACAACAGAAACGACAAGGGCGAGAACAACGAAGGTCACGATTAACAGACTAGTAGTGGACACTCCTTCATCTCTATATCTCAACTTCAGCACCCCCTCGCTTCCTCTTTGTGAATAGTAATCGGGAGGTTTATTAATCAAATGTTAGCGGGAAGCTTTTTTGATTGAGGCAACGAAATCAAAGGGAGAGTAGGTTTTGATGGAACAGAGTAAAATTCAGAGTCGCGCATTAGAGACGAAGTTAGCAAATGACCCAACGTTTTATGCTTGCTATCCTCACCCCCGTTACCCTACTCTCTCGATTACAGGATCAATCTGCGCCCTAAAGTGCAAACACTGTAGTGGACGCTACCTTGAACAGATGCTTCCATGTCATACGCCAGATATTTTAATTGAAACGTGCATTAAACTCGCTTCCAACGGCGCACGCGGCGTGTTGCTTAGCGGGGGCTATAACGAAGAGGGGCATGTGCCGTTTGGGCCATTCTTGGATGCGATTGAGCAAGTAAAAAAGGAGACCAAGTTGTTCATCAGTGCCCACACAGGTTTGGTGCCAGACTGGCTTGCGCGAGAATTAGGTCGTGCTGGCGTGGACTTGGCAGATTTTGACTTGATTGCAGACGATGATACTATTAGTTTGGTGCTCGGTGTGGACCGAACGGTTGAGGACTATCGACGAGCGATGAAGGTGCTCAAGCAGTCATTACCACATTTGGTGCCGCATATCTGCGTTGGCTTGCACGCAGGGGAACTCCGCGGGGAGCTCAAGGCTCTCGAAATAGCTTCCGAGGTAAATCCATCGATGATTGTGCTGCTGGTCTTCACGCCCACCCCAAGAACTGCGTTCGAAAAGATTAGTCCCCCCTCTCAAGAAGATTTCTGTGAGGTAGTGACCAAGGCCAGGCTCAGATTCCCAAAGCTCCAGCTTGCTCTTGGATGTATGCGCCCACGAGGTCATCGGCGAGTCGAGTTTGAACTCACAGCCCTGCATTCCGGAGTTGATCGAATTGAGATGCCAACACACCAGACACTTGAGGCAGCGACTGGACTTGGGCTGAACATCATGAAGCTTGAAACATGTTGTTCGGTGCCACTAGAGTTTGTGGGGGAATAGATTTTGGTCGATGACATAAGGGTGGCTTTCGGTACGGGCGTTCTTCTTGGTTTCTGGCGCGGACAACTTACAACACCACCCACCACTGCCCATTTTTTGACATATCATGATGGGCGATGCAACGCAAACTGTAAGTTTTGTCCCCAAGCGCATGATAGTACAACAGATCTGCGAATGTTATCGCGAGTGCTCTGGCCACGGCATCAACTGGGAAGAGTCATCGCGGCGTTAAGTGAGAGTTCAAACGAGTTCAAACGCGTTTGTGTCCAAGCCGTCAATTATCCGCACGTTGTGGATGACATCTGCGAAATCGTAAAGCGAGTGAGAAGTGCATGTGATTTACCCATTTCCGTCTCTTGTCAGCCGTTGGGCGCAGATGGCATGAAAAAACTATCTGATGAGGGTGTCGAACGAGTAAGCGTAGCGCTCGATGCTGCGACACCTGAGCTCTTCTATCAAACCAAAGGAGGTTGTTACACCTGGGATAGACACCTTGAAGCGCTGGAGAACGCCAGAACTGTTTTTGGTGATAGGGTCTCAACTCACCTTATCGCCGGGCTGGGTGAAAATGAAGAAGAAATGGTGCGGGCAATCCAGTTTTTGCGCGATAAAGAAGTCACCATCGGGTTGTTTGCGTTCACTCCAATTGACGGTACTTTTCTCTCAAACAGTCCTAGGCCAGATGTAGCCAGTTATCGAAGAATTCAACTTGCGCGGCATTTGATTGTTCAAGACATGATTAGTGATAATGAAATGAGTTTTGAGCATGGAAGTATCACAAGTTTTGGTATCGAGAGCAACACTCTTGGTAAAATAATCGAGTCAGGTGAACCATTTCGTACCTCAGGATGCCCTGGTTGCAACCGTCCATTT
>JAUWXD010000022.1 GCA_030616505.1 Hadesarchaea archaeon | reverse complement strand
TTCACTAATTTCCCCAGGGTGTACAATTCCTGAAATTGGACCGCGTCAGACCCATCGGCAATACAGCCGGGGCGCATACCGTCTCCGAGGCTCAACGTCAGGTCAAATTCTCGGGCCATCTCTAGCAGGTAGTCGAACTCTGCGTACAGTGGATTTTCGCGTTGGTTGTGGATTATCCAAGCTGCGAGAAAAGCTCCTCCACGGCTCACCACATCGAGCAACCTTTTATTCCGTCTTAAGGTTTTGATGGCTGCGCGGGTCACGCCGCAGTGCACGGTCACGAAATCGACGCCGTCCTCAGCATGCTTTCTGATGGCGTTGAAAATATCATCTGAACTCATGTCCACAACACTGCCGTCCTTCGCGGCTTTGATTCCAGCTTGATAGATAGGTACTGTGCCCACGGGGACATTCACGGCACGGAGAATGCGGCGTCTGACCTCGTCGATATCACCTCCAATGCTGAGGTCCATCACAGCGTCCGCACCGTACTTCACGGCAATTTTGGCCTTCTTGACCTCCTCTTCTATTTTCACGTAGTCTGGCGATGTCCCAATATTAGCATTGATTTTTGTGGATAGACCCTCACCTATCCCCTTGACCTCAACGTCTTTTCTTATGACATTACGCGGAATAATCAGCCTGCCCGTCGACATACCTTTTAAAATGGATTTGATCGGCTTTTTCTCCGCCTTCGCAACAGCTTTCATCTCGGGTGTTACCGCCCCATGTTTAGCATCCGACATCTGCACGTTACGCACCCATCCTATTATACCACTTTCGCTGAAAAAGTTTTCATTTTTAAGTTTGGAAGTTCAAGATATTTGGGGTTTGAGTGGCAATTCAGGTCGTTAAAAAGAACGGGAAGACTGAACCTTTCCATCGCCAGAAGATAGTTGACTCCTGCACAAAATCTGGAGCGCCATCCGATGTCGCTGCGGGCATCGCCGACGATATCGAAAAATCCGCGCGCGACCAAATGCCGACTAGTGAAATCAGAGTGTTGGCACTGGACCGCCTCGGCAGAGTAAAGCCAGAGTGGAGAAAGAGCTGGGAACAGTTCGAGCAGACTAAAGCAAAGAAGTAACTGTCTGACGGAAAAATCGGGCGGCGCGAGAAAGGTGGCCCTTCCAAGTAATTGCGCTCGTTTAGAGCTGGCTATATTTTAAGGGAGACCGACATCAGTTTGGAAGTGATTTGGTGAAGCGAGCTATCATGATCGGTCGTTTTCAACCCATCCATAAAGGTCACGTTGAGGTCTTCAAGCAGATTCTCCAGGAAGTCGATGAGCTGGTCATAGGGATAGGGAGTTCGCAAGAGGGCAACACGCTCGATAACCCGTTCACCGCAGACGAGCGCGTGCTCATGGTTGAGAAGACCTTGGAGGAAGCAGAGATAGACCGTTCACGCACGCACGTAGTTCCCATTTCGGATGTTCATAATGATGCGACTTGGGTTTCCCACGTGGTCTCGTTAACGCCGAAGTTTTCAGTGGCATATTCTCGCAACCCTTGGGTCCAACGGCTGTTCAAGGAAGCAGGGTATGAGATCCGAGTCCAGTCGCCTTACAAACGCAAGGAGTACCAAGGGGCTGAGATTCGCAATCGGATGGTCAAAGGTGGAGATTGGGAGAGCCTTGTCCCAGAGTCAGTGCTGGCCGTATTGCGCGAAATTAAAGCGATGGAGCGGCTGAAGAGTTTATCAAAAAACAAATGATTTCCTCTTTTAGAAGTGAAACATGTACTTTGCGAGATCAACTTTTTTGTTTATGACCTCGACACCCTCCGCAGCCAGCAGTTTCGCCTTCTGCAGGGTACCCAGTTTGTAGCCTCCAATCCTACCATCGGAGCGTACAACGCGATGGCAGGGTATTTTTACAAGGTGAGGATTTTTGGCCAAAGCGTTCGCGACCGCCCTACAAGCACTTGGCCTACCCAAAGCCCGAGCAAGCTCTTTGTACGTTGTAACCTTGCCATTTGGAATTGTCGAGACAAGCTTCAGGACACGGGATTGAAACTCGGCCATATCACCGAATGATAATCATTTCGAATTCTTATTAATCCTGGAGCCGAACCTTCAGTGATGATAGAAATAGATAGTTCAATGGGGGAGGGTGGTGGCGCCGTATTACGAACAGCGCTAGCACTAGGTGCGGTTAGCCAGCGCCCCGTTCACATTTACAACATTCGCGCAAAGCGGGAGAGACCCGGCCTACAGCCGCAACACCTGCGTGGAGTCGAGGCCCTTGCCAAACTCACGAACGCCAGAATTGAAGGAGCAAGGCTCAATTCAACCGAGCTGACTTTCGAGCCCGCGATCATCGAGGGGGGTAATTATCACGTTGACATAGGCACTGCAGGTAGCACCACCCTCGTCCTACAAATTCTGATGCCTGCCGCAGCCTTCGCGCGCAAGCCCGTTGATGTCGAAATCCGTGGAGGCACCGACAATCCGATGGCGATTCCCATCGATTATTTGAAAAACGTCACGCTCCCCACGCTACAAAGAATGGGCTACCGGGGAGAGGTCGAATGCGTTCGGAGAGGACACTATCCGCGAGGTGGCGGAATCGTACGCGCTCACATCGAGCCTGTCGAAAAACTACAGGCGCTTACGCTTACCGAACCAGGAAAAGTTGTTCGTATTTCTGGTTTAGCACATTGCGTCCGCCTCCCTGCCGACATCGCGACTAGGATGGCGCACGCTGCAAACATGGCGTTGGTCAAGGCAGGGTATTCCAAAGTCCACATCAAGACCGAATCCCACCCGCCGACCCAAGACCCTCATCTCGGTCCTGGGGCGGGGATAACTCTTTGGGCTGAAACAGAAAGTGGTGCAATTTTGGGTTCGAGTTCTCTGGGTAAGCTCGGAAAACCGGCCGAACAGGTCGGACGCGAAGCAGCAGAGAGCCTGATCACACAACTAAAAACAGGCTGTGCGATCGACCACCACCTCACCGACCAGCTCGTGCTCTACCTCGCGCTGGCCGAAGGGGTCTCTGAGATGACGAGCGCCGAACTCACCTCGCACGCGCTCACGAACATCGCGCTCGTGGAGCAGATTCTCGACGCAAAATTTGAGATCGAAGGAGAACAGGGGCAGGCGGGCCGCATAAGAGTTAAAGGCGTGGGGCCCGCCCGCGTCTAAAATTATACGTGGACTCAGAGCAGGATGCGGAACAATACTATCGCAGAGAATATCACGAATATCAAAAGCGAGAGCTGAGTCGGCCGCAACTTACCCCTGAACACCAGCTTCGTCTCGTTCCAGACATACTTTAGGTCTCGACGCATTGCGTTGAACCCCCACGCCACGATAGATGCGTACAGGAATCCAATTGAAATCAAAAAAATCACGGTGAGTACTGGTTCCCTAAAGAAACCTAATCCCGCGACTGGAGAAACGTACGCCTCTATCGGTGCCGCGAGGAATATGAAAAATGCCCCAATCGCGAAAAGTGTGATGAAATCGCTCAACAACAGTTTTATCGTGCCTTTGTGTTTGGAAATCTCTCGCTTTTCCCGTTTTGTCAGCTTCCATGCAGAACCCCTCTTGTCCTTGCCCGTCAACGCTACCAAGCGCCCCATGCCTTTCCATAGATTCCAAGCAACGCGCAGAGTAACTGCCGTGATAATGTAGAATCCTGTAAGCTCAAGCAGACCGTGCACGAAAATTTGGGACGAGAACGTCGACACGCCGCTTGGCCCAAGGACATGGTAGAAGTAAGTGAGGGACATGCCGATCATATAGTTTGTTGCTACCATAGAGTTGAACCCGAAGTATGTGGGGGTAGCAATCACGCAGATTCCAGCAACTCTCAGGTTGTTGGACCAGTAGTACTGGGTTCTTGTCCACTCGTCCATTTCCGAAACGTTCTCGAGTGCGTTCTCGTAATCTTGGACATCTGGATCTCCAGCGAACGCGGCTGGATCGAACGCTAGCATGTGATACGCCGTGCTCAGTATCATCACCGTGAAAGCCACCACGACCACGATACTAATCGCTGATGAACTTCGTCCGAAAGCGCCAGATATAGTCGTTCTGAGATTCGCCACGCCTACACTACCTATAGACATCTTTTGGATTGAAATTCTGCTTCAGCACCTTAGTTAACTTCCCTCGCTTGACCTCGCGGAAGAAGCACGAGCGGTAGCCTTCGTGACATGCGGAGCCAACCTGGTCGACGTCGAACAGCAGGACATCTCCGTCGCAGTCTACCAGCACCCTTTTCACGCGTTGGTAGTGCTTCGATTGTTCGCCTTTCAACCAGAGCTTCTGACGGGATCGGCTCCAGTAGTACATCAAACCTGTGGTCAGTGTCTTGAGCACCGCTGTCTCGTTCTGCATCGCCACCATCAGCACGTCCTTCGTCTTAAAGTCGCGCGCGACAGCTGTGACGAGACCGTCCTTGAACTTTAACGTCTTCAAAATTTCCTGAGCTTGAATTTGAGTTAGTTTCAACCGATCACCTTCTCCTCCGTCTGAGCTCCTCCATAATTTTCTCAAGCTTTACCCCTTTCGCCGCGAGCAACACCATCGCGTGGAAAATCAGGTCGGCCGCCTCGTGCGTAATAGCTTGCTTGTCATCGCCTTTTCCTGCTTCGATGAGCTCCACAGCTTCTTCCTCAATCTTCTCCGACATCTTGCCGCTCGCGAGCAGTCCGGAAACGTAGGAACCCTGCTTCGGTCTGTCTCGGCGATCCTCGATTACGGCAAACACCTCGTCAAGTATCTCCGTCCCCCTTTTCATGTCTCCTTGAATCTTTCTTTGATGCTTCGAATGTGTCCGGGCAGGTTTTCTGCTTCTGCCAGCCGCTCCGCTACCTCTGCCACTTGCTTCAGTCCTTGCTTGGATAGCTCCTGCACGGTTGGCAGCCTGACGAAATCTAGCACCGAAAGGCCGGAACGTCGCTTGGCCGTGCCACCTGTGGGTAGGATGTGGTTTGGCCCTACCGCGAAATCCCCTGCCGCCACAGGAGAGTAGTCACCGACGAAGATGCTGCCTGCGTTCTTTATCCGCTTCAGCACTCTACGTGGCTGTTTCACCATAAGCTCGAGGTGCTCGGGGGCGTAGGCGTTGGCGAAATCGATTGATTCGTCCAAGTTCTGCACCAATACTATCAGGCCGTACTTTTCCAGAGATTTACGTGCCACTTCCTTGCGCGGGTTCTCCTCGATCATCTTCTTCACGAGTCCTTGGACCTTTGACGCTAATTGTGCCGAAGTCGTCACCAGCACAGCTGCCGCGTTGGGGTCGTGCTCGGCCTGCGAGATGAGGTCGGTCGCGATGAACCTTGGTACTGCCGAGTCGTCCGCTATGATAAGGACCTCGCTGGGGCCGGCCGCGAAGTCTATGTCCACATCACGGGCGACCAACTGCTTCGCCGCAACAACGTAGACGTTTCCAGGCCCCACGATTTTATCTACCTTCGGCACGGTCTTTGTTCCGTAAGCCATCGCCGCTATCGCTTGGGCTCCACCCACTTTGAAAATAGCATCAACACCCGCTACTTTGGCCGCCACAAGCACAGCAGCGCCAATCTTTCCATCCTTGTCTGGCGGCGTGCAGACGACGACCCGCTCCACGCCTGCTACTCTTGCCGGGACTACCGCCATCAGCAAGCTCGACGGATATCTCGCGAGCCCTCCTGGAACGTAGACGCCCACGCTCTCAAGCGGTCGCACGAGCTGGCCAGCCGTGGTACCCTTAGCAAGTTTTGTAGTCCATTCTCGCGGCATCTGCTTCAGGTGAAACTTCTTTATCGCTTTGGATGTTTTCTCGATCGCATCCACCGTCGCTGCATCGAGTTGTTTGTACGCCGCGCGGAACTCTGATTCACCCACCTTGAGCTCATTTACTTTGAGCCTCGCCCAATCGAAACGCTCAGTATACTTTAGCAGAGCCTTGTCGCCGCCTTTTCTGACATCCGAGACTATCTTCATCACGCGAGGCAGGACGGAATCCACGTTGAGCTCGGAGCGTTTTAGCAAAGCTCCACGCTCTTTTTCAGGACACTCGCTCAGCTTCACTGTTTTGAGTAGCTCCAACTATCGCACCTCCACTCCTCGCTCGCGAAGGTAATCTTTGACCTGCTTCACCGTGTAAGTGCCAAAGTGGAATACGCTCGCAGCCAGGGCAGCGCTGGCCCGACCTGCAGTCAATGCATCGTACATGTGTTCGAGTTTTCCAGCTCCACCAGATGCAATTACTGGGATGCCTACTGCTTCGGCTATCGCACGGGTGCCTTCGATATCGTACCCGTCCTTCGTGCCGTCGGTGTGCACACCGGTGTAGAGGATTTCGCCAGCGCCAAGAGATTCAACCCGTTTGGCCCACTCGATCATGTCGATTCCTGTAGGCTGCATTCCTCCGTTGAAGTAGACTTACCATTTGTTTTACCCTAATTTTTTGCCAT
>JAUWXD010000007.1 GCA_030616505.1 Hadesarchaea archaeon | reverse complement strand
GACCACCGAATGGCCATGGCATTCACCGTGGCGGGTCTAGTGGCACGTGGGGAGACAGTTGTCGATGGGGTGGAGAGTATCCCGGTCTCTTATCCTGGGTTTGTAAAGGACATGCAAAAGCTAGGGGCGAATCTCGAACTCGTTGAATGACTTACATGTATTGCCCGCTAGCGCAATGATTTATAGAGCAAGCAGCGAGTTTTCAGGATGGTGTTCGAATGAGTGGAAACACCATTGGCAAGGCATTCAAAATTACGACATGGGGGGAATCCCACGGCAAGGCGGTCGGTGTCGTTGTCGATGGAGTCCCCGCAGGCATGTCGTTGAGCGTGGAGGATGTCCAGCGGGAGCTAGATAAACGTCGCCCCGGGCAATCAATTTTAGCAAGTCCACGAAAGGAGAAGGACCGAATCGAAATCCTTTCAGGGGTCTTTCAAGGTAAGACGCTGGGGACACCAATCTCCATGCTTGTGCGAAACGTGGATGTTGACTCCACCCCATACGAGGCTATCAAGAACAAGCCCCGCCCCGGTCATGCTGACCTAACGTACTGGCTCAAGTTTGGGCACGTTGATCACCGCGGAGGCGGGCGCTCTTCAGCACGCGAAACCGTCGGGCGAGTGGCCGCAGGGGCTATCGCGAAGAAACTGCTGGCTGCTCATGGTATCGAAATCCTCGGCCACACTGTCGAGGCAGCAGGGGTAGCGGTCGAGCGAGAGTCATCTCCTAATGAAATCCGAAAGAACGTGGAGCGAAACCCGATACGATGTGCAGATTTGAAAGTGGCGGAGCAGATGAAACGAGCCGTTTTACAGGCTAGCTTAGAAGGAGATAGCACAGGTGGCATGGTCGAAATTCGAGCGCTCGGCGTTCCAGCAGGTCTCGGCGCCCCTGTTTTTGATAAACTCGACGCTGAAATCGCTCACGCCCTGATGTCGATAGGCGCGGTCAAAGCCGTTCTTATAGGAGCTGGTTGCGGGCTCGCACGGATGAGAGGATCAGACGCCAACGATCAGATAGTTGTGCAAAAGGGCAAGTTGGTTACCGAAACGAATAACGCAGGTGGGATTTTGGGCGGCATATCTACGGGAATGCCTATCGTAGTTAAGATAGCAGTCAAACCCCCGGCATCGATTAGTAAACCCCAACGCACGGTCGATTTATCCAAGAGGAAAGAGACAGAGATAATGTTCAAAGGGAGATTTGACCCAAACATTTGTCCACGGGTAGTACCTGTCGCCGAGGCAATGCTTGCGCTGGTTCTGGCTGACCACGTGATTCGAGCGGGTAAGATCAACCCAGATAGATTCAAGTGACAGAGGTGCTGAATTGGGTGAGCGAGTAGGAATCGCTTCTGCATGTGGTTCGGCAACAGTGGTCAACGCTATCGCCACAGGCAAGGGCGCCGCATTTGGTGTAGATCTCAGGGTTCGGGCCAAGGTCGAACTGGTGAAGGATTCCAAAAAAATAACAGGGCGAATGATTGGAGAGATGGGCGAGAGTCCGAAGCTGATTGAAATTTGCGTCCGAAGGGTTTTGGAACATCTCGGGCTAAGGCGAACCTATGGCGCACAGGTAGAAACGAGGTCAGAAGTTCCAGTCGCCGTAGGGTTGTCGAGCAGTAGTGCGGCGGCAAACGCTACAGTCCTCGCGACCTTTGCGGCACTCGGTAGGAGACCACAACCAAAACTTGTGTTGAACATAGGGATAGATGCGGCGTTCGAGGCAGGAGTTACAGTAACCGGAGCCCTTGACGACGCGGCGGCCTCGCTTTACGGCTTCGGCGTGGTGACAGACAATCTCAAGCGATGCGTGATTAGACGGTTTAAAGTCGATCCAAAGCTGAAAGCAGTTCTCTATGTGCCACGGAGCAAGTCATACACGTCGAAGATAAATCAGGCGCAACTCAGGCAGATAAAAAGTGGGGTGGAGGTTGCGCACCGCATGGCAATCCAAGGGAGATTCTGGGAGGCGTTATCGTTCAATGGACTACTTTATTCAAGTGCATTGGACCAAGACCCGTTACCTGCTCTGGAGGCAATGGCAAAAGGGGCACTGGCGGCAGGACTCACAGGGACTGGGCCGGCGACGGTAGCCGTAGCCAAGTCAAACACGGCGAAAGCCATAGAACGTGTATGGCGAGCGCGACCAGGAAAGGTAATAATTACCAAACCCTCAGTAAAAGGTGGAGTGGTGGAGAGTCCATGAGTGGCAAAAAATTACATGAGCGTAGGCAAGAGATAGATCGAATTGACGAGCAACTCATCTCTCTGCTCGCACAGCGTCTTAAGCTAGCCGATGATCTAGTGGCGCTCAAACGAAAACTCAAGCTTGGGATTAAAGACACAGATAGAGAGCTGGCAGTCATAGACCGCGTGAGAAAGCATGCGCGCGAGCTCGGGATAGACCCAGGGTTCGCAGAGAGCGTGATGTGGCTGATTATAGCGCAGATGGCAGGGGAGGAACGCGAGCGATTTGGCGGAGTCGAGATGTGGTCGAATATTCAAAATGCGTTCAACGACTACCCTGCTCAGCTGAGCGTTGCGCGAGTGCTCTTCAAGTACGGACTGCGCGTGAAAGAGGATGGAGACATCGCATGCGGCAACATTCGAATTCCAGCTGTTCAGATAGCTAAAGAGGCAGATGTGGACCGGCGAGTGGTCGATGCAACTGCCAAGAGAATTCTAGCTGATGATAGTCTTAATGGGATATTCATGAACCTGGAGCCGTTTTCTTATCTAAAAGGTGTAGCGCAAGAACTCGGGCTAGGGGTAATTGAAATATTACCCAATGATGCTGTAAAGCCAGGAGTCCTAAAAGACGTTACTAGTGTGATTTCGAAGTTCGGTATCAGCATTCGCCAAGTAGTGGCTGATGATCCACATTTCGTGCCACAGCCCAAACTCACCATCATCACGGACAAGCCCTTGCAGGGCTCGGTGATTGATGCGCTTAGAAAGCTTACGAGCGTGCAGAGCGTAATTGTTTATTGACGAGTCACATTCTGACGAGTTGCGCGTGTGGAACATTTTGGAAATGGAGAACATTCTCGCGCCCGATCATTCCTGCTTTCACCGCATGTTCTACGATTGATCCCACAAGGTTTCCTATCGTCGCGTTTCGCAGTGCAACAAGACAATCCTCGACACCTGTTTTTTTCCCCTTGTAAAACGATTCCTCGACTTCAAGCTTGAGTTCTCCCTTTTTGAGTTTTTTCCCTAAGAGTTCTTCATCGCAGACGATAACCATTATTTCGTCTTGAGTCTGGACTGTTTTCAGAAGTGGCACACTCAAATCCCCCTTACCGAGGCCCGGGCCCCGCAAGCTTCACACCGAAGAATGTAAATGCGTTCGCGCCGCTCCAGCTTGGTATCTGGTTTTCCACACTCGCGACAGAGTACGAATTCCTCGACATAGTGGCGGATACGCTCATTGACAATATTATTCGAGAATTTTCCTTGAAATACCGCTTGTATACCTTGGGCATCTCCAGCCGCCCCCAGTTCCCTAAGGAGATATTTCATGAGGTGGTTCGGTTCGCGGTTGATAGCAGTTGCGACTCCCTTAAGGTTTCGGATGATGGTGCGGTTACCGATTATTTCTACTTCGGCTTCTGGGATTTGGAATCGGGCACTCTCAAAGACGGTCTTGGGTATTTGCCCTAACGCACGATCCAGCATTTGTTCATAACTTTCGGTCATTCGCTCATCTCGTCAATTTGAATCTTCCAGTTACAGGCTCAAATATGTCACCCTTGACTAGGATGACGCGGAGGGCATCGTCTACTTGAGTTTGTGGTAGGTTTAGTTCAACTGAAATCTCTATTGGTGTGGCACCATTGCCTTTATCTAACTTTTCCAACGCGAGAATCACCTGCTTTTTTAGCCAGTCCGGGACCTCTGGCAACGAGGGCTCTTCTCCGAAGGCAGACTCCACTGTTGGAGTGGTTTGGTGCAATCCCGTCTTTAACTGCGTAGGTTCAAGCGTTGCGGCGATTCTGTGGGGCCGCACCCCATTTCTCAGGGCTTCTCTCTGAGATTCCACGATTTCAAGTTCTCGGACGAGTTCCCAGTTGGGGTCGTTTACCTGTAAGATAAGTTCTGGAACCATGTACACTTCCCCCTCGAATTCCCTAACTCTTCCGATGGTGTCGACCGTGGATCCGATGTCGAAGTGGTTGAGCTCGGGCACATTCTCTCGCCACGCCCGGAGACTTATCGTTTCACTTCCGTCATCGAGGCGCAATGTTGCATAGCTTTGGTCCTCACGCACGAACTTGTCGACTACTGTTCCCATCACTCGTGCACGGGTTATGCGCTGTCCCCAAGGAGTAAGTAGATAACTGGGTTCAGTATCATCGATTGAACGAATGTATTGCCCTCGCACAAGGTCTTCTATCCTCAGTTTATAAGCAGCCGGTTTCATGTTTTTCATGAAATATCTAAAGGCGAATCCTTATGAGCTTTGCGCGGGACGTGGCGACATTTGAACTCAAGGGACCATTTGGTAGGCGAGTGGCAGGTGTATCTGGCGGCAGAGGAATTGTGACAAACACAGATAAACTTCTTCAAACATTGGCTATAGTAGACAAAGCGAAAGGGACCACGAGTCAAGTTTTCGATGCCTCACAGGTGGCTGGTGCAGAGCATCTCGTACACGCTACTCGCTTGGCTTTGATAGCCCATTCTATCAAACATAATTTCGCAAGCTCGCTAGGGGTCGAGCTGGCGTGTTGGGTGGCTGCAGAGCGACAGATCAGGCGTGCTTTCAAGAAGGTTGGTGTGCGGGAGGGAAAAATGGAGTTGGCATTTGTGGTGATTGGAACATCCCACACCCAGGTTAAAGCCACGATGACACAAATCTTCAGCGAGCTTGCTATGGAGCGAGACGATAAGGTGCTCGAACTTAGGCGCGATAAGTTTTCCACCATACAGCAAACTTTCTCGATATCCTCTAAGGAACTTGGAGTTGCCCCTCTTCAAAAACTGATCCTTGAGCGCATTGCACTTTTAGCATTAGCCAGGTGATTTTTCTAGAAGATTATCGAATCCCTCGTCTTTGGTGACGCTTACGACCTTTGCACATATAGGTAGGATCGGTTTATCTGAGGTCTTGGATATCCCTTCGTCATCGATTGATACATACTTGGCCTTCAGGGGCTCTTTCACCTCAACCACGAGGCAGAGTAGTTCGCCCTCGACCCCTGCATAGACGTAGTAGTAATGCTTGCCATTGAAATTGCGGTAAAAAAGCCACCCTTGAGTACGTGCAATGTTTATAACATCCTCAAGATTTTCACACCATATAGCTTTCATCGTTTTCCTCCCGCTACCTTTTTCACATTTTGAACACCGCGTCGGGACCCTCGAACTATCAGTGAATCTCTGACTTGGATTTTCGTGCGCCTTGGCGGATCGAAAATGTAACGTTTCCCACGCTTTATCATGAGCACGTATGCTCCCATAGTCACCCATAAGTTAAGCTCTCTCAAAGACTTGCCCACGAATTCAGAGCTCTCTTTCACGTCGGCCCTCCCAATTTGTTCGTCGGCCTCTTCCAGAGATGCGGCGAACACCGGATGGAGCTCTAACTTGCTGAGTAGAATGTCAGCTATCGAATACCCTGCATCAGAAATCTGTTCCATGGAGTCTCCGATATCTAGCACACTGCTGAGTCTCACAATGTCACGTTCCGTTCTTGCGACCTTCAACACATCTAGCTTGAGTTTTTGACCGAGTTTTTTGAACTTTTCATTTATCTCTTGGACATCTTCGGCTATTTCGTAAGACCCAAATAGGATTGAGGAGTATGCCAGGTCCACAATGAGGCTGCTGAGGTCACGCATTTCAGCTAGGCATTTTCTAATGGAATGCATCCCATGTTTTGGGGCCCAGTCTTCCTTCCCTGCGTTTGCCATCTTGCGCAGAATTGCTACCCCATCTGGCGGGCCCTTGACCACTATCGAAGCCCCAGCTTGCAACTCGGTATCTTTACGGGGACGGATTATCCACTTTTTACCTATTTTTATGGCGAGGATGACAACGCCTATCTTAGAGGACAATTTTAACTCCGATAATTTCTTATTTTCAAGTTCAGGGGACCTATGAATTTTAATCCAAGAAATTTTTTCATCAGCGATTTTCAAAGCATCTTGAATCATGGGATGGATTTTCGTCCTTGTAAGAATCAAATCAGCCATATCGCCGGTGGCGTTTGAGATAGCTTCAGCAGCGCTAGCCACTTGGAGAATTCCAGTGATTTTTCTTGCTTCATGCACGTCTCTAGTAACAACCGCAGCTATGGTTCTAATGTTGTCCATTAGCCCGTCCATTCTTTCCTCTAGGTTGTGTAGGTGCCCTGCTAGCTCTTTACTTTTGAAGAGTAACGTAGCATAGGACAGGTCTATCATAAGGTCAGAAACGTCCTTCATCTCGGTGAGGAGTTCCCGTACACTTTTAGGTTTGAATACTCCCGACATGTTTCTACACTCCTACTATCTTTATTGCCAGCATTAAACACGTTACGCCCAACACATCGCCAACCGCCGTCACGATGGGGATTACTACATTGTCTGGGTCGAGGCCGCCTTTAAATGAAACGAACGCCGACGCTATCGTGATAAAGATTATCGCAACGCTCAACGCTATCCCGGCAATGAAAAACGCAAGCGCCAAGGAGATCGAGTGAGCCACAGATATGCCGATTATGTGGGCTATAGCAAGGAGAAACGCACCCATTATCGCGTATATTGCAAAGCTGATTATCACCGTCGCGGCCACATTTCCTCTCAACACCCGCTGCTTTCTCAGCATCGGTTTTAGAGTACCTACATTGAGCGCGGAGGTGAGCCTAGCCCCAAGAATACTCCCGAGGTTGCCCCCGATTCCGTTTATCAGGGGAATCATCATCAAAATCAGCGGTATTTCTGATATCTCAATCATGCTGGAGTTCAGCATGTGTCCAGCTGCTAAAGCTATAATAATGCCGGCGATAAGCACAGGGCAACTCTCAAGGACTATGCGTTTGATGCTGTATACGACCATCTAAACCACCAAGAATACGGCTAGGTAGATGCACGATATGGTCACAAAGTCGCCTAATGATGCCATGAACGGAGCTGTGAGGTTGTCAGGGTCCCATCCACGTTTGAATGTGAAAATAGCCACCACGACCGTCAGCAACGATAGAATAAGCCCAGACATGAGTCCAGCGAGGGCAGCGATCGATACGAGCTGGATAAGCCCGATGGTTTGAGCTCCTGTGATGAGGTTGACTGTGAATGATAATATTCCAATCATAGTTGACGCGATAATGCTGAGAATCAGGGATGATGCCAAGTTGACCTTGATTTCTTTGGATAACTTCAGGTGAGGCTTGATCATACCTGTGTTTAGCCCAGTTCCTAATCGGGAGGCCAAAGCACCGTTGATATTCCCTCTAAGACCTAGAAGTGGTGGCACCATCACGATTAGCCCGATCAGCGTGGTGAAATAACCCGTCATTCCTACAAGGATGCTACCGGCACCCAACTCGATGAATCCACAAATTACTAAGATAGATAGCCCTTGGACTACCACGCTGCGAATATTTACTGCCTGAGCCATTACTCTCCCCAAAAGCCCTTGGCTGCGTTCATATAAAAATGGCAAAATAAGTTTCTGGGTTGGAATGGCTTAGTTGCGCTGTTTTTTCGTCGCTGACTTCAAAATCTTTCCGAAGTTGTCGAGTTCTTCCAACATTTTCTTTTCGTTTTTCAGATTTTTCGCAATAATTTTGATGAAAGCACTCCCTACGATTGCGCCGTCTGCCCCACACCTGATTACTTCTCTCACGTGGGCTGGTTTTGAAATGCCAAATCCGACAGCGAGAGGTATCCTTCCCTTCGAGGAGATTTTGGCTTTCGTTACAATGTTTTTCACTGCATCAGACAAATTTTCCCGAGCACCTGTGACACCCAGAAGAGAGACTAAGTAAACGAAACCGCTCGATGCTGTGCATGTTTTTTTCATCCGGACAGACGGAGTGGTTGGAGCGGCGAGTAGGATGAGGTCAATGCCGTGTTTTTTCGAAACTTTTCTGATTTCACCGGCCTCCTCAAGCGGAAGGTCGGGAATGATGATGCCGTCCGCACCAGCCGTGGCCAGTTTCTGCATGAATGTTTCTAAGCCCGGTTTCAACACGATATTATAGTAAGTGAGAACAACGAGGGGGATATTGCTCTCTTGTCGAATCTTTTTTATCGTAGCAAACACGTGTGGGGGCGTTGTACCTGCGCGGAGCGCTCGGCTGTCAGCGGCTTGGATCGTAGGACCGTCTGCAATTGGATCGGAAAATGGGATGCCAAATTCTATAATGTCGGCATGCTTGGAAAGTGTTTTGACTATCTTTGGTGTCAAAGCGGGTTTTGGGTCTCCAGCAGTAACAAATGCGATTAGCGCACCCTCACCCTTGCGGCGCAATTCTCTAAACTTCTTGGATATCCT
>JAUWXD010000076.1 GCA_030616505.1 Hadesarchaea archaeon | reverse complement strand
TATAAAGTTAAAATTTGTAGGCGAAAGTTCGAGCGGGAAGTTGTAGGTAAAGTGCTCGACAGTCTGCTCGAATCTTTTGAAAAAACGTCAAAGAAACTGATGCGAGAGAAGCTGGAGAGTACATAAATGGTCGAGGCCGGAGAAATCTGGGTCGAGAAGTACCGGCCCCAAAAACTTAGTGAAATAGTCGGGCAACAGGAAATCATGAACAGGCTTCAAACTTTTGTCGGTACAAAAACCCTACCCCATCTTTTGTTTGCTGGTCCTGCAGGGACAGGAAAAACCACGGCCGCGCTCTGCATCGCGCGCGAGTTGTTTGGTGACGGGTGGCGGCGAAACCTGCTCGAACTCAATGCCAGCGACGAGAGAGGTATCGATACTATTCGGACCAAGGTGAAGGACTACGCTAGAACGATGCCGATAGGGGATGTGCCATACAAGATAATCCTGCTTGACGAAAGTGATGCCCTAACATCTGACGCCCAGCATGCGTTGCGTCGGACAATGGAGATGTTCGCTCACAGCACACGATTTATTCTGGATTGCAACTTTAGTAGTCGGATTATCGAACCAATCCAATCTCGATGCGCTATCTTCAGGTTCAGGCGTCTCTCCGATAAAGAGATTGACCACATGCTGAAACGCATAGCCCACGGAGAAAAACTTACTTTGACTCCAGATGCCACCAAAGCGATAATTTACGTCAGCGAGGGTGACATGCGCCGAGCAATCAACATGCTTCAGGCGGCCTCGGCCCTGAAGAAAAAGGTGGACGAAAAATCAATTTATGATGTGAGCGCCATTGCGAAACCAGAGGAAGTCAAGCAGATGTTAGAACTTGCTTTGACCGGAAAGTTCGACGATGCTAGAAACAAGCTTCACGAGTTGCTCATAGATAGGGGATTGGCGGGAGAAGATGTATTGGAACAAGTCCATCGGGAAATTTTCAATCTTAAACTGTCAGAGCGCACAAAAGTCGAGCTAGTGGACAAGGTTGGAGAGTTTTCATTCAGGTTAGTTCAGGGTGCAAATGAGCGGATTCAGCTTGAAGCTATGCTGGCACACTTTAGTTTGGCAGGAACCAAATCCTAACTTTTTTCTTTGACTAACTTGTCCAGAAACGTCTTAACCCCGTCCACGTTTTTCAGGTAGAACTTCGCGTGGGACTTTTTCGGTTGTTCCGAAACCAAAATGGTAACTCCCTTGTTTTTCAACGCTAGGAATGCGTCTTCGTCGGTCCGGTCATCGCCAATGTAGATTGGTGTAAGCTCCCCTTTCGGGTCAACGACGCTCATTATCCAGAGCACTGCTTTCCCTTTGTCCCACTCAACATTTGGTCTTATTTCGAAAACTTTCTTACCGTGAAGAATTTTGATCTCGCCTGAATCCACATAGGACTTAACTGTTTTTTCAAAAAGCTTTTTCACGCGTTCCGATTCATCTTCCGCGACTAACCGGTAATGGACACTTGCTGTTGGCCCCTTGTCCTCGACTATCACACCTTTGATATGATTTAGTTCTTTTTTCAGCTCACCACAAAGCTTGACCAGCGTTGGGGCCACGTGCTTAGCTTCTGGTTTTACAAGCTCTACCTCAGGACCACTAATCTCAAACCCGTGGTTCCCAACATAATAGATTCCTTCGATCCCAACTAACTTTTTGAGGTTGTCCATCGACCTGCCGCTTATTATTCCTAATGTGTAGCGTTGGGCAATGCGTTTGAGCAATTCCTTCATGTCCGGAGAGAGAATTGCGAGCTCAGGTCTCCCGACGATGGGGGTGAGGGTACCATCGTAGTCGAGCAGAAGTGCACAGTGCGCTTGAACTCGTCTAATCTCACCCCAATGGCTGAAAAGGTGCTTCATTCACATCACGAGATACTTCTCACCGTCGAAATCAAGATAAAGATTACCCCGCTGTTTTAAATATCTTTATAAGCTACCGAAAATGGTGCGCTGATGACTATTGCGGAGATTTGGCAGTTTCTTTGGCCAATTACAATACTATTAGGATTCGTCGTTGCAGGATACGCGCTTAGAATCGTGCTGAATGTCTATGTTACTAGACTCACGCGAAAAACCAAGACAAAGATTGACGACATAATCATCGACGCCGTCAAGACGCCAATAGTTGTGATATTTTTAATCGTTGGTATCAATTTCGCATTAGCGCAGGCCCCGTTTGTCCCTGCCCAGCTCTTGCAGTATCTTCCACCTATAAGCTCTGTAATACTTATTTTGATAGGAACGATAGTAGCTGCCAGAATAATATCTGGGATATTAAAATACTATGGTTCCGTTCGTCCAAGTTTGAAAACACTTATGCCAATTTTTTCCAAACTCATTAACGTCATTGTATACTTCGTAGCTTTCATACTCATACTCAATGCACTTGGGATAAACGTAACAGCGCTCGTTGCCGGTCTGGGAATCGGCGGAATCGCTATAGCATTCGCCCTTCAGGAAACTCTATCACAGCTTTTCGCTGGGATGTACATCATGACAGATAGGCCGGTAAGGGTGGGGGATTACATCGAACTGGAGTCGGGACAAAAGGGATATGTGGTAAACATCGGCTGGCGCAGCACGAGAATTCGGGAGTTACCAAACAACATAATCGTGATTCCAAACTCGAGGCTGGGCGGGTCAACCATCACAAACTTTTACTTGCCAGAGCAGGAGATGGCCGCCTTAGTCCAAGTCGGGGTGAGCTACAACAGCGATCTTGAGAAGGTTGAGCGGGTGACCGTCGATGTTGGGAAAAAGATACTGAAGAAGATTACTGGGGGTGTGCCGGAGTTCGATCCCTTCATCCGCTACCACACCTTCAGCGATTTTAGCATAAACTTCAGCGTGATCCTAAGGGTCAAAGAGTTCGTAGACAAGTATTTAGTTACTCACGAGTTCGTCAAAGCACTGCACAAGCGCTACAAGAAAGAGGGCATCGAGATACCATTCCCGATACGGACGGTCTATATGCGAAAGTAGAAGGTTAGAGAGACCTTACTTTTTCCTGAACCCCGCTACAGCGACATTTAAAACTTCTAAAATTCTTTTAACACCCTCACTCAAGGAAAGAGCCTTCACCGTTTCATTTCCTCATTTGCCTATCATAATAGCTGATTCTAAATTCTTTAGCACGAGGTTCAACTTGTCGGTGAGGCCCTCAACATCACCTGGCTTAAAAGTGTACCCATTTCTCCTCTCTACAATGAGTTCGGAAGCTCCTGCCCCCCTGCTCACGATTGTCGGCTTTTTGTAAAGCCATGCCTCTGCCACAACCAGACCGAAGCCCTCTTTCAGGGAGGGTAGAACAACGACATCCGCCCGCTTGTATGCTGCTCTTAGAAGC
>JAUWXD010000067.1 GCA_030616505.1 Hadesarchaea archaeon | reverse complement strand
TGGCGACGATGGCGAAGCCGGGCCAGACACAAAAACTCAGGAGACTGGACACACATCCTTTTCGACCGGAAAGAAAGTGTGGTCTCAGTGGCACGTGAAGCTGGCGAGCGCCGTCTCACAGGCCAACGGGTGCTTAATCCTTCTTAACGATGCTTGGGATGCCGAGCAGGGCGGCTACCGAAAATCGTTTCTGCTTATCGGATACGAGCAAAACCGCCAGGACACTATTCAGATTTACAATTTTTGTGCCACGGAGATTGACCGTCTCTGCGAGGAATACTGCAAGACAGAGCGCGATCAAGGCAACAACCCGGGAAAGAGTGGAGGTAAACAGTTTCGGATCGGGGCCATCGAGTCGATCCGCAAATCTCTGAACGACGCTCGGAGAAGCGTGGAAAAGCAGCTCCGCGAAGAGGCTGCCGGAAACACGACCGCCCTGGCACGGGTCGAGAAGGGGCTTAAGCGATACGACACGACCGCCGCAAAGGAATACCGGGACAAGACCTTCAACGTCGGAAGTGCTCATCGCTTTTCCTCGTCCCGAGGCAATGCTTCGGCATACCAGGCCGGGGTTGCGGCGGGCCGGACAATCAACACAGCGGCCAAGGGCCGCCTCGGCTCGTAAGTGATATAGAACAGAGATGAAACTCTTTTTGGCGTTTCTTCTTTCTCTCTCTCCTCAGCAATCTGCATCGCTTGCGGCGTGGGTTGCTGGGGTCGAAGAGGGAGACCTTCTGAGAATTGCTCATCGTGAATCTCGACTTGTTCCTGTTGCCGAACATGAACGAGATCGATGGGCCAGTGCAAGGATTTACAGGAAATTAGTCAAACGCAGGTCGTTTATTTTTAGAATGTGCTCTTCGGCGGAGCAAGGCTGGAGTAGCCGTGGATCGTGGGGCCTCATGGCGGGTTATCACGACCATTATCTACTGCCCTGTATGCCACCATCCCTGTTCGACGTGCCGATTTTCAGTGCCCTCGTGGCAGCTCATAAGCTCTCCAAAATCTGCTCAGGTAAGAATTCAGGAAAGTGGGCTATGCGCTGGTCTCGCGGTACGAAGTGCCAAAAGCGCTTGACGAGACGGCAGATAAAAGATAGCTAGATAGCTCGTCGCCCTTCCGTGGCAGGTCGGGCTAAAGGGAGAAGATTAGGGCCCTGGGTGGTGTCCTCATCTTCTCCCTTTTTTTATTTGATCCGCGCCCGCGCGTAGTGTAACAGGGTAGACCCTGCCACGGGATCGGAGGCCACCAATGGATTGGGGCGACGAGAAATTTATACGCGTTTACTGCCGCGACACTGAGAACTTTTCTGGATGGGGCTGGGAGGCTCAGGCTCTCATTTTTCCGATCATGCGTCGGTTGGACGAGTCTGGGAAAATCGACCTATGCGGGAAAGATCCGACTGAAAAGCTGAAGGAACTGTTCCCCAAGTTTCCGGCGGAGTTTTTAAAGACGGGCCTCGGGGAACTGCTCCGCACCGAGACTTTTTGCGTCCGAGACGGGTCGATTTTCATGCCGAAGTTTGCCGAGGCGCAGCAAGCCTCTATAACGGCTCGGCAGCGGAAGCGCGCAGAACGAGCGCGGAAAAGGCTCGCGCGGAACGCGTCGGCGCCCCCGGAGGCGGGAGAAATCTCAGCGGGAACACCGCAAATGTCACGCAGCGTGACAGGTAAGAAAGGTAGGATGTCACGCAGCGTGACAGGGGGGAAAGGTGGGATGTCACGCAGCGTGACAATTTCGGGGTCCGAGGTGTCACGCAGCGTGACATTTGAGAGGGATGTCACGGATTTCGGGCCAAATTCGGAGGTGTCACGTATCGTGACACAAAGTAGTGAAGATCACCAAGTTTCCGACGAGAAAGACCCCACAAAACAAACGAAAACACCGAAACGTGGCCGAAAAGGCGCTGCGCAAGATACGCGAACGGGGGTGTCACGTATCGTGACATCAAACGCAATCCCTATATATAATTTAATTAATTATAATTATATTAATGCGAATAAGGACGAGCTTGAGTCGGAGTTCGCAGACGCACATATCGTAAGAGCGCTAATCGCTCATGCGCAGAAGTCGCTCGGCATCCAGCCGAGAAGCAGAGCACTAACACCTACACACGTGCAGAAGGTGCGTAGGACGCGTTCTAAAAAATCAAAACCGCTAACTCAGGAGCAGCTCGACGAGTGGGCTTGCGTGATTGAGGGGGCTTGCAGTTTTGTAAAAAAATGTTTCCAGGGAAAGGCCGAGTTCGATTCCGCGGCGCGTTCGGTGATGCGACTGGATAACTTATCTCGCGAGGATAAATTTTAGAAGTACCTGGAGATCTACGACTCACAACCGAGGCCCGAGGAAAAGAAAAACAATCAGAAGGTTTTTTTCGACGAGGAGCTTGGGTATCACTACAGAATCGAACACGGAAGGAGAATTCGTGTTGAAAAAACCTAGCGGAGTTCGCACGACGATTTTGAAATCGGGGGAGCGGTGGTATGCGATGGTTTTTGATTTAACCGTGGCCGGCGAGCATACCGTCCCCGAGGGTGCTTACTTTTTTGATTTTTTTGACAGTGAAGAAAGCGCGCAGGCGTGGGCGCGCATAGGAGGCACGCGTGCGATTCTTGAAGCGCGTTGGAAGAGGGCTTTTGAAATAGGCATTTTTCCAGAGGGCTCGGAAGAGTTTTTGAAAAAGTGGGCGGCTGACAGGGCGACCGATCAGATGCTCGATGACCCCGATGTAGCGATTGCAAAGATTTTGAAGGATGTCTATGGACTTTAAAAAAGTCGAGCTTGCGATTTGTTCATTTTATTTAGTCCGCCGTAAGTCGGCACTTGGCGGAAACAGGATCCGCTCGGATTTTTTTGAAAATGAAAAAATGGCGTCTGCGTGGCAGCTCGCTCTTTCCGGGGCCCCGCTCTACGAGCTAGGCTTTTCCGAGACCGACCTCGCGATGCTCGGCGGTATGGCCGAAAGCTCCGAGGAAATAAAAAAATACGAGTCGGCACTGTTCCGAAGATGGAAAAAGAAAAAACTTGAGGCCGAGCTGAAGCGGTCGCTCGCTCTGATGGACGAAATGGAGCCCGACGCGATTGCCGCGAACCTTGAGAAAAATATTTCTGAGATCGGGGCTGGCGGCGTGGAAGACGCAAGGACCCATGGTCAAATTGGAGCAGATTTGGTGCGGGGCTGGGCGGAGAGGCTGGCGGGTCAAGAGTCACGTGCCATGAGAGCCCCCCAGGAGCCTCTGAGACGGGCGATTGGGGGGTGGGCAAGGGGCAAGCTCTATCTCGTCGGCGCGGTCACGTCAGGGCACAAGACGACGTTTCTACGGCAAGCGCTTTTTCAAGCATCGAAGGACGGGTTTAGCGCACTTTTCTGGTCCTGCGAGGATGGCGCGGAAGACGTAGCGGCCCGAACAATTGCAGCCGAAGTCAGGCGAGCCTCGACAAGAACCTTTTTAGAAAATGAAAGGCCAAACGGAGCAACTGACAGCGACCTTAGAGACCTTATTAGAGATACCAGTGATCATTTAGCTGGAGAGGCGTCCCAAAGGTTTCGTATTATAGAGGATTCACTTCCGAATCTTTCTCATGTTTGTAATCGTTTAAAATATGAGAAGACGCGCGGCGTCGATGTTTTTGGTCTGGATTTTCTACAGCTTGTGCAACCGGATAATGGTCGAGCGCCGGACGCCGTTCATTTCTTTCACGTGAGCACGGTGC
>JAUWXD010000074.1 GCA_030616505.1 Hadesarchaea archaeon | reverse complement strand
AATGGGCCCACCTGGCCTTGGTGTTTGACCAGGTTCTCCGATAGGTTCCTAGGGAGAAGTTACAAGTTTTTTTAAAAAAGTGGCACCAAAACTTGAAAAGTAGGTTTGAAGCTCGAAAATAGTGCGAATCGCGCTGATTTCTCTTGCATTTTTGTCCGGTGGTGGCTAACATTTTACTTCAGAGGATAAATTCGGTGTGCTATTCCGACAGCTGTATCGGAGACTTGGTGATGCGAGTTCTCAGTAGTGGAGGTTAAAATGATTAAAGTGCAGCATATACAGGGAAGCTTTGTGGTGTCGGTTCTGATGTTGGTACTAGTTTTCGCCGTGGCTCCCGCGTTCTCGCAAGAGAGCTATGAGACGAAGATTAAGCAAGCAATACTAGCGGAGGATTGGGACAAAGTTGTCAAGGTCGGACGTGAATGGCAGCCGTCCGAAGCTGACGCGCCGATTGCCAACTGGCTGTTGGGCTACGCTGGGTTGGCGACCGGTAATTACCAACTGTCGGCGAGGAGCTTTTTGCAGTTGGGCCAGCCGGGAACTCCTGAGCGACTGCTTGTTTGGGCAAAACAATTGGCCGACCAAAACCAAACTGATGCGGTGGCTCGGATGCTCAAGGGCGATGCTTTAGCTCGCAGTGGCAAGTACGAGGAAGCCCTTGCTGCGCTTGACGAAGCTATCCGGCTCGAACCTCAGTCTGCGCTTCTTTATAACGTGCGGGGAGTGGTTAGGGTATTGGCTGACAAGGTTGATGAGGCAGCCGGCGACTTTGAAAAGGCAATTGAGCTCGCCCCCAACTTCACCGATGCTCTTACAAACATCGGAATCCTACGCTTGATTGAAGGAGACTTTATTGGGGCTTTGGAATACCTTAACAAGGTGATTAGACTTTGCCCGAACTTTTCACTCGCAATCAATGCAAGGGGTGTGGTCTACAGCAACCTTAAAGCCTGGGAGAGCTCGGAGCAAGATTTCCGCAAGGCGATGGATCTGGATCCGACACTCTGGTTTGCTTCGGGGAATCTGAAGTTACTTGCCTGGATTAGAGGACAGGAGCAGTTCCGATGGTCTCGCATGACTGGCCAAGTGGGGAGCAGACGCGGAACCACGTTGGTGGCCTCGTCCTACGAACGCTATTCCATTAACATCGGCGATGGGAGAATGGTAGATGTGTTCAGTATCAAGAACACTCCCCAAACAGCAACCCTGGCAGGCATGGAAGAAACGTTTCGCCACATAACCAGTGAACTCGGCGCCGAAGCCCGGTTGCCGCGAGACTGGCGACCGGAGGTTCTGCTCGTCCAACCAGGGTTGGGATCAAGCGCTTATGCGGAGCGGGTAAACTTCGCAAAAATGACATTCAATTCGGGCAAGGATTTTGCCATCTCGGTTGACATGACTGATAGATTCAAATGGCCAACCGAATCCCGTGATCTTAGAATGCTCCGAATCGACGAAGATGTCAGTCGGCGGGTCGAACGCGCTGTTGTGGCTGCCAAACATATCTGGGGAAAGGCGCCTGATGCGGTCTTTGAATCACAGGCAACTCGGCTGTTGCTCAATGGGAAGCTCGGATCAACTACTATCCCAGATATGTTCGCGAACCAACGCCTTCATCCCGACTTTGAGCTGGGGAGAGTTACCGTCATGGGTATGCCACTGCGAGGTCAAACAATCGACAGCGGTTTCCAGAGAAGTTGCTTGGGTGATGTCCTGGCCATCACCACTCCCTCCAGAACTGGCTTCATCGCTAGTGAGCCGCTAGGCGGCGCAGCCAGTGTTCAACTATTGACGAGAACGGGAGAGCCTCCATCCCACCTTTCCCTTTTTGCGAATCGATGGAAGGGCAATCAGAACAACCCAGTTTCTGAACTCGTTGGACTACACATACGGGGAACAAATGTCTCTGCTATCCAGAACTACACGGACCAACTGCGGGATAGAATCCCCATGTACACTTCGCGTATCAAGGATCCAATGTCAGTGCATGACAGTATGATATCAATGACGCGGCGAGGATTGACCGATCCACTTCGAGATGGTGTTCTCGTTGGGTGTAAGGACCCCGGGCTTGGCCAGCGTATTAAGACCCGGTTCGGAAGTAGCTGGCGGGTGAAACTGGTGAAAGAAACCAATCCACTCAAGCTCCAAGAAATGGCCCGCATCGAAGGTTTTACACGCATAAATCGAGTCGCTGAATTCGCACAGCCCGACGACTCGCTCCGAAGGCACAATGCCGGCTAAAATCGAGATTCAGCACTGTGCAACCGTCAGAACCGGTCTTTTTCTTCTCTATCAGTTCCATGCGCTTCTGGCCATCAGCCCAATCATAAATAACTTCAAGGATTGCGAGCTCTGCACCAACGACCGGCTTACCCTTTATATCCACGACCTTAACGGTGTAATTAACCTTTTGGTTTGAATTTTGACCGACTGTGACGATCGATAGAACAAAACAAATTAAAACGCAAACTTGACTTGAAAACCTGTTCATAATCCGCACCTTTCGATAAAAAATATGGCTCGCTCCATAAAGATTAAAACCAAAACACTTTCCGCACGAATACACAGCTTTACCTTATATTATAGATGCAACTAAGGCTCTTTTGTTACAAAGAAAATTTTAAATTTGATATCAAAATTTGTGTATTATACGGATTCTGAAAAACTCGCGCGCATCATAAAAATCGGGTAAAAGCGTACTGATTCTTCCGCCACCCAAAAGTACTCGAACGTCGATTTGTTTGTGAGAGGTTTACCGAGATCCAATACAGTACAACCCTGCCACCCCCTTAATACACCCCTACTGGCTGGAATCAAACCCATATACACATACTTCACAGCAGTAATAGGTGCAGCTTTAGCTGCAAGTATTCTTGGTCTCACCTTTCCATTGCGTAAGGACTTTGACGGCATAAAGCTTGACCGCAAGGCTGTCATACGTGAGGCTAAATCACGCACAAAAGCCGGGCAAACCACTCATCTCATAGCCACTTTCCGATTGCTTTTTCATCATATCGGTCTGTTCTGTAATCCCTCAAGAGCTTTAAAGGCATCTAACATGGGATAACCGTAACTAATAATATTGTTAGATTCTAAGAGAATTTTCTTAATCTCTATCGGCGTCAGTTCTGGATTTAGCTCTTTTAACATTGCTGTTACGCCCGCCACAATAGGTGCTGTCTGAGACACGCCCCACGTATATGGAAATGATGATTCGCTTCTGGCCCGGGCCAAAATCGCAAAAGGTCCACATCGAGGCCATGCCGGGAGATTCGACCTCAAAATCCGCGGTTGAGTCTCCTGGGACATTGTCGAAAAGAAACTGTCCCTGCGCATCTGTCCGGGTAGTGTACCAGCCTTCGGGAAAAAGTGGGGCGATT
>JAUWXD010000003.1 GCA_030616505.1 Hadesarchaea archaeon | reverse complement strand
CAAGTTGTTCGAAGAGTGATTTAGACTATTGGAATCAAAGACAGCTAAAAGATGGACAAAGCATTAATGGCGCTTCCGAGCTTGAATAAACGCTTGTATTTAGGAGGGGCTACACTGAGCACTAAAGAAACATAGTGTCTCACGAATACGTGCCTCGCACACATGCCGTTAAGCTCAAGGCCAGCCCGTATCTTTTGGGAAAGTGATAGCATTTCTCTAGCCTCCGGTCTGTCCTTACGAGTGATTAGGGGGTATTTAAAGGTTGGAGAATTTTTCCAAAATAAACTATAAAAATAAGCATTTTTAGGTATATTTATGTATTATCTAGCCAAAAAACCAGAAATAAAAGCATTATATTACTTATTTTTTACTACAGGACCTTATTATCGCTTTGATACTTTTTGGGCCAAACGACGGTATTTTTCAACCTGAGTGACAACTTGTGAGCGTGTCTGATATGTATGACTTTGAAGAAGCGAACGTCAAGCGATTTCTCGAACAGCACAAGACAAAACGAGCTGCGATTCAGCTTCCAGCTGGCCTGAGACAACACTTGCCTGCGATAAAAGAGACCTTTGACAACGAGGGCATCGAAACAATTGTATTGGGGGACAGTTGCTATGGGGCCTGCGATCCGGCAGATGCACAGGCGAAGCGACTTGAATGTGATGTACTCGCGCATTACGGGCACGCAGACATGGGGATACCAACCTGCCTGCCAACCTTTTATGTTGAAGCACGCATGCTTGTCGACCCGATAAAAACCGTCAAGCAGGCACTGCCACAGATGGAGTTCAAGCGAGTGGGATTGCTCACCAACGTTCAACATGTTAAATCCCTACAAAAAGTCGCGGAGCTCCTTAGTTCGCGCGGAATCAAACCTTTTATCGGCGAACCTGGGCCGCGGGTAAAGTACCACGGACAACTCCTAGGTTGCGATTTCAGTTGTGCTTGCTCGGTCGCCCCTCACGTAGACGGTTTTCTCTACATCGGCACGGGCGATTTTCACCCCTTGGGTGCCGTACTGGCAACGGGAAAAAAAGTTTTGACCGTGAATCCAGTTTCGGAGGGTTTCAAGTTGATTTCTCCAGCTGTCGACGCTTTTCTTCGCAGGAGAAAGGCGATGATCGCCCGAGCTGCAGCAGGTAATCGGTTCGGCATAGTGGTGAGCACCAAGCCTGGACAAGCTCGCTTCAAGCTCGCGGCAAGATTGGTTGAAAATTTCAAACGTGCTGGTCGTGACGCTTGCTTAATTGCTGTCAATGAAGTGAAGCCAGAAGAGTTGGGTGATTTTAGATTTGATGCATTTATCTGCACCGCCTGCCCACGCATACCCATCGACGACGCAGAGCGGTTCGAACGCCCAATTTTGACTCCTTTTGAAGCCCAAGTTATGCTTGGAAAAGAGAAATTCAGGCCCTATAGGATGGACGAGGTTGGTAAGGAAGATTTAAGTTGGGGAAAGATTAGGTAGGGTGGGTCGACATGATGGAAATAAAAACAGGAGATTTCGTCGTTCCAGGAGATTTTCTCGCAACCACAGAAGAGTTCGTCCCAGGTGATGGGGCCTATGAGGACATCGGTAAGATCTATTCCTCCACTACTGGTGTGGTGCTTGTAGATGCCAGGACGAAACACGTCTCGGTATTTTCCCGTATCCTTGGACCACCCACTCTCAAGCGGGGAGACGTTGTGATAGGCCGAATCGAGGAAGTGAAAGACCAATCTGCAAATATTTTAATTGGGGTTCTGCGCGGCCGGGAGGACCGAGAGCTTCACTTTAACTCAGGGACGGTTCACATCTCACAAACCCACACTGGTTACGTGAAAGAACTCAGAGAACAGTTCAGGCCCGGCGATATAATCCGAGCAAAGGTCATAAATGCGCGTAGGGAGCCCGTCCAACTCGCTACTGCTGGTGAGGAACTCGGAGTGATAGTCGCGAGGTGTTCTCAGTGCCGAGAGCCTCTTGAGCGTGAGGACAAAAAACTACGCTGTCCCAGCTGCGGGAACGTCGAATTCAGGAAGCTCGCCAACGACTATCGGAAAGGCGTACTCTGATGGCTAAAATAAAGAAGACGCTTAACGTTCGGGTGAATGACACGGTCCAGATGATAGAGTTGATGGAAAAGCTTGGCACAATTGACATGGAGCTGGAGGCTGAATCTAGACCTAGACTGGTTAGGATAGTCGCCCACGGTACAAAGGAAGAAATCCGAAATCTGGAGCTGAAAATAAAAGAAATAACCGAGTCAAAATGATAATAAAAGGGAGAAGATAGGTAAAAGAGGCGAATTCATGGAGCTAGAACTCATCGAAAAGGAAAGCGGGAGTATGCTGATAAAAATAGTGGGAGAAAACCACACATTTTGCAACCTCTTGCGCGCGGAGCTGAATAAAGACGAAAGCGTGACGTCTGCGGCTTACAATGTAGAGCACCCTCTGATCGGGTCTCCTAAATTTTACGTGGAGACCAAAAAAGGCAAGTCGCCGAAGCGTGCATTCACAGATGCAGCTGGCCAAATATCAAAGCAGCTAGAGGACCTGCGCAAGCAGCTACAAAAGGACCTTAAGAAATAGTAACGAAACTCTCTTTGGTGCCCCAGTTGCGGGAAGTTAAATTTTGGCAGGTGAAGCCAGAGATCAGGATTTTGGGTGTAGACGACGGACCGTTTGAGCCCAAGTCTAAGAGTGAGGTCCCGCTCGTCGGTGTGGTATTCAGAGGAGGGCGATGGCTCGACGGTGTGTTGAAGACTTACATCGAGCAAGACGGAACAGATGTGACTGAGCGCCTCATCGATATGGTAAACAGAAGTCGCCACCGGGGGCAGCTCAGGGTTCTGATGGTGGACGGGGTGACTTTCGCAGGGTTCAACGTATTAGACATCAAAGAGGTTTTCAAAAAGACGGGATTGCCTGTGATAGTGATTTCGCGCGAACTTCCAGATATGGCGGATATTCGCAAGGCGATTAAACATCTACCAAAATGGCGTGAAAGATGGGGGACAATCAAGAGGGTTGGCAAAATTTATCCAGTGAGGACCAAGAGTCGCGGAGCACGAATCTACATGCAGCTCATAGGAATCAAGCATGCGGACGCCGAAAGTGTGGTTAAATTGAGTTCAACACGCAGTCTTGTTCCGGAGCCCTTGAGGGTTGCGCACCTTATCGCCACCGCTATAGTGAGGGGTGAGAGCTATGGCAGGGTCTAAACTCAAAACAAAAATCTGGCGTTGTACATCGAAGACGAAAAAGATTATGGTGAGGTTCCTAGGGCACACCATAGTGCGGGATATCTTCGGATTTCTCTTGATGTTAGGTATATTCTACTTCACAATAGCAGGTATTCTAACACTTGCTCTGCGGACCGATTCCTTTTGGATGTCTGTAATTTCGCCAAGTATGAAACACAATGGGGAAGCATGGCGCGATTATTTTATCGACCATGGATATGACCCATCCGAATTCCCCATACAAGGTGGATTTGAACGTGGGGATCTCCTTATCATCCGTGGTGTTTACTCGGTCTCTGAAATAGCGATCGGCGATGTCATAATAATCGACTTGGGCTCTGGCGTCATTCCACTTACACACCGCGTTGTGGATATGTGGGAGGAAGATGGAGAGGTCCGTATTATGACCAAGGGCGACGCCAACTCTGGCACGCTGCAAATAGAGAAATCCATCAAGCCCGAACAGATAACTGGAGAGGTAGTCTCTGTGATTCCAAAACTAGGTTACATATCACTCTGGTTCCAAGGGCAGTGAGAATGTGAAGAAACCGATTCTTACGGTCGATGTTGTAATTCGATTCAAGGGCGGAGTAGTATTGGTCAAGCGAAAAAATAAGCCCTATCAGGGGAAGTGGGCGCTGCCAGGTGGTTTCGTGAATTATTGTGAAAGAGTTGAGCTTGCAGCAGTGCGTGAGGCCAGAGAGGAGACCGGTTTGAGGATAAGACTACAAAAATTACTCGGCGTTTATTCTGACCCTGAGCGCGACCCTCGAGGGCATACCGTCAGCGTGTGTTTTTTGGCACGACAAGTCGGTGGAAAGCTGAAAGCCGCGAGCGATGCCGGCGAGGTTAAAATTTTCAAAAAAATTCAGTGGAAAAAGCTGGCGTTCGACCATGGACAGATTTTAAAAGACACGGGGGTGAGGTGACCACATGCAGTTCTGTCCAAAATGTGGGTCGCTGATGCTGCCCAAGAAGACCGAGAGTGGAATAGTGATCACGTGCAATTCATGTGGCCACACCGAAAAAGGAGAAAAATTAGAAGAGTACAAGGTAGTCAAAAAAACCAAGCAGAAAGAAGAGGTAACGGTCTTGGAAGAGAAAACACATGCAACGCTACCCACTACGCGATCCCGTTGCCCAAATTGCGAACATGATGTTGCGTACTGGTGGTTGCGGCAAACACGAGCTGGGGATGAGCCATCGACACGCTTTTACCGTTGCGTGAAGTGCGGAAAGGTATGGAGAGAGTATAGTTAGGGGTTTTAGTAATGGAGGAAATTCGAACTCGAATAGGACCGTCCCACCCTCGGAAGATATCAGAAATAAAAATCTGTGACGAGCGCGTGAGAGTAGTAGGTTTGGTTGTGGATAAAAAGGAGGCGGAGTTCACGTTAGACGATGGGTCTGGACACCTGACGATCATTTTCGACGACCCAACCGTGACGGAAGGCGTTGAGGTGGGTTCTAAAGTCAGGGTATTCGGGATGCCGCTAAGTGTCTCTGGAACGAACGAGCTACGTGCCGAAATCGTCCAGATGATTGATGGACTGGACCTCGGACTGTACAAGGAAGTTAGAAGCGAAGTTGAAAAGTTAGAGCGCGAGCTTGAGGTGTAGGCTATGGTCAATGCCAAGATGGGGGAGTCCAAAGTTTGGAAAACATGCATAGGAATGATGGTCAACCTCATCGAAGAGGCGGCCTTCAAATTCACACCAGAGGGGATCAGAATGAAAGCGATGGATCCTTCACATATCGCGCTCGTGGACTTCGAACTACCCGCGACCGCGTTCGTGGAGTACAAAGTCAAACAACCCACAGTTTTGGGAATCAACCTTCTTGAGATGTACAAGATAATGTCGCGGGGCAAGGCTGAAGATGAGCTTATCCTCGAACTTGATGAGGAACAGAATCGGATGGGTCTTACTTTTAAGGGCACCTCAACTCGGCGGCTGAGCCTCCCGCTCATCGATGTCCGCGAGTCTGAATTGCCAGAGCCTAATATCCAGTTTACTGCTACAGCTGAAGTTTTGGCCGGCGTTATCCAAGATGGTCTCAAAGATGCCGAAATAGTTGGTGACAACGTTAGGTTTGAACTGGACAACGACAGGTTACTCCTCTCAGCCGAAAGCGAAAAGGGCACTACCGAACTCAAGCTTGGCAAGGGTGACAAGGGGCTGGTGAAGCTCAACGTAAAGCAGCCTGCCCGAGCTATGTTCAACATAAAGTATCTCAACGACATGACGAAGTCTGCCAGCTCAGGTGACATTATGACAATAAATCTCGGCACGGACCTCCCGATACGGGTCGATTTCCCAGTCGCCGATGGCAAGGGAATACTGCGGTTTTTGCTGGCCCCGAGGATTGAAGCGGAGTAGTTCCAAAGAAAACAGATAAATGCAAAGTCGCTAAACTTACTTCACAAACTAGTTGGTGGGCTGGACTTGTTTCCTTCAGAGTACTTGGCGGTATTGAACCCATTCGCGGATGAGGCGAAAAAAATAGTCGAAAAATCGCCCCCCGTAGACGCTATGCCGCAAGAAATCGTCGAGCGGGCGACGAACCGGGTGAAATGGTCAAGTAAGGAGATGGTGGTCGGACCTGGCATCGAAAACGTTCGAGCCGAAGTACTTTCGTTTTACTTGATGTGCCAGGGGATCGCATCTGTTTCATACCCGTATTCGCGCGAGACCCGTCTGATAAGCGACAACATCCGCAACACGATCAGATACCGAATGTACGACCTTTTCAAGCGTGGGCAAGAAGAACTATGCATGAAAGCGGTCCGAAGCTCCATAAAGCTCGTGGAACTGGAGAGCGGAGACGGGACGAAGCTTGATGGAGTTGAACTCCCGCGTGAAGACTCCTACAAATTGCGTGACTTGGAGTTGGAGAAAGATGAGATAGATATCGTGGATGATCGTGTCCTGCCCCAGTCCCTACCGAAATACGCTGTGCGGTGGGTGGACCTTGCTCCACTCCTAAGGCATAGACGCATAGAACTAACCAAGTTGTATTTGGTGAAGGGGTGGGCCGTGCTCACGCTACGGGACCTATGGGATTTTTACGCAAATTTCGTCAGCGCAAAAACAGAGGATTACATACAGTCTGTCTACGAACGCATATTGGAGTCCGGATCATCATCAGAAGCGCTCGCGAGAGTAGGTGAACGGGTTTCATCGCTTTTGCCCAAACAACCCGAATTCGAGAGATTTGCGCGAGTGACTTCCAGGAAACTCAGCCCAGATTGCTTCCCCCCATGTGTAAGCCATGCTTTGAACGGGGTTGGTGCTGGATTGAGAAACTATGCGATAGTAATGATGCTGACCCCGTTTTTGTCATACGCGAGGGTAGCACCGTCGGGAAGGGTTGCCACACGGATTGCAGACTTTGTCAAGGATATCTCCGTGCTCCATGACGAAATAGTTCCCCCAATCTTCGAAGCCGCCGAGCGGTGCAATCCACCACTCTTTAAGGATCAGCCCCAGGAAAAATCCAGCATTTTTTACCACATGGGGTTTGGCATGACCACCGAACCTAGACTTGGAGACTCTGGAAAATCAAAGTGGTACAGGATGCCGAACTGTAATAAAATCCAGATGTCTGCCTCGCCGCTTTGTAATCCGGATGAATTCTGCCGTAAGATAAAAAACCCACTCACGTATTACTTCAGAAAAATGTCAGAACATGCAAGAGGGGGCAGGGGCGATTAAAATGGAAATGCACCAAGCGACACCCGAAGAACGGAAAATGTATTACGAAGAAGAATGGAACAAACGCGAAATTCCTGACTTTATTCTGCACACCCTTTCTCTGAGGGAGTTTGGTTTTGATTTGGATGGAACTGGTCCAAAACATCGATACAACCAGTTCATAACGCTCGAACAGCTGGAGGACTTCATGCGGAGCCGTGCACCTTATTCCGCTTTCGCGAGTGTCGCCTTGTACGAACGACCATCGTCACGGGAGGGGTGGCTGAAGTCTGAGCTCGCCATGGATATAGATGCCAAGGACCTGCCGCTCAAAACATGTAGATGCCAGTCTGGAAAGGTTTGTGATCAATGCATCGACGAGGCCCGCAGGATAGCTATAGAGTTCGCAGAAACCTTGGCCGAGGATTTAGATTTGCGCAATATCCACTTCGTGTATTCCGGTCGCGGCTTTCACGTTAGAATTAATGACGAATCGATAATGGGGCTCGAACAAAACGAAAGATGCCAAATCGTTGAGTACGTGACTGGAAGTGTTGTGCCAACGGATACCACGATGGCCCTTGGTTACTCAAAGGTCTTCCGAGAGCGCGTTGCAAGAACCTTCAACGCGCTGAACGAGGAAAAACTCCTGAACGCAAGAGGAATGCGAAAGTCAATCGCCCATAGATTGATGGTGGAGAAAGAGCGTGCAATTGAAGCGATACGCAACGGAAAACTTGAAACGATTTCTAGTTTTGAAGGAATAGGGGAGAAAACTTTTAGGCAATTGTTAGATTTTCTTACCAGGACAAATTTGGGGTTTATGGATGGAAAAGTCACGATTGACACGAAGCGCATCCTTCGTGTACCTTCTAGTCTACACTCTGGTGTCAGCATGAAATGCATGCTGGTGAAAGATATAGAGAGATTTAGATTGGAGAATGCGGTCCCTAAATTCGCGCTTGAAGGTGGTAAAAAATGAAAAACTTTTCGCTTGAAGAATTAGTGAGGATACACAAGAATGAAAAAACCTCTCGGGATATAGCCGAACTTCCAGAGGGATTTTACCAAGACATTACAAAATACATCTCACGACTAAATTTCGAACTGAAACACGGTGACGCGCTCAGACAAGAATTGCTCAAAGAAGAGCTTCGAAATATCATGACTATGGTCCAAGAAATCCACCTTGCTCGCGTGTTTAAAGCCATTAACAAGGTGACTCAAAACCACCTGCCAGTCCAGCTAGTCGAGCGTGAGCGTTATGCATTCAGCGAGATACGACAAAGTTTGGAAAAGCTTCAGGCCGATTTAATTAACCCTGTAATAGCTGGGAAGGTTGCAGTGCCCACACCCATTGAGTTAACAAACGTTCTCTTAATGATGCTGGTTGATGTCCCTGAAAAAATCATTGGCGTTGACATGAAGAACTACGGTCCATTCGTCAAGGGAGAAATAGCGAACCTTCCAGCGAAAAACGCTGAACTAATGACCAGACACGGCACCGCGAGGAAAATAGCGGTCAAACTATAGCGGCAATAACCTTTTTTTGGGTTAAACACGGAAGGTTGCGGGGGAAACCTATGATAATACCTAGGAAAATCCGAACATATTGCCCTCATTGCAGGAAGCACACCCAACATAACGTTTCCCTGCAAAAGAAGCGCTCTGCGCGTCCACTCAGCTGGGGCCAGAGACAGTTCGCTCGCGTCAAGTCCGGTTATGGCAGTCAACCAAGGTCTGAACAAAAAAAGTTTTCTAAGACGGCGAAAAAGGTGGTACTCATGCTTAAATGCAACGAGTGTAAAAAGTCTCATTCCCGCCGTGGCTTTAGGAGCAAGGGCGTGAAGTTTGGAGAGCGATAAAATGCGCAAAAAACGACGATCCAAATTCTTGAGGGTTAAGTGTACTGATTGTGACAACGAACAGCTAGTGTATAGCCATGCTAGCACTCTCGTGAGATGCCAGGTTTGCAGCAAAACGCTCGTCGTGCCGCGTGGGGGAGAGGCTGAGGTAAAAACAACTATCCTCGGCACAGTGGAGTAGGGGGCGTTGATTTTGGTCAGACGCCGGTCCGAATTGCCATCGGTAGACGAACTCGTTATGTGCACGATAAAGAAAGTCTTTCCACAAGGTGCTTTTGCTACGCTTGATGAGTACGGAAACAAGGAAGGGATGATCCATATATCTGAGGTTGCCTCAGGGTGGGTCAAAAATATTCGGGATCATGTTCGCGAAAACCAAAAAGTAGTCTGTGAGACATTGGATTTGGACCCTACGCGGAAGAATATAGACCTCTCGATTAGACGAGTAAAAGACAGCGAACGCAGGTGGAAAGCTCAACAACTCAAACGAGAACAGAAAGGCGAAAAGCTGTTAGAAATTGCAGCGAAAAAACTTGGAATAAACATTGATCAGGCCTACGAAGAAGTTGGGTTCGCTTTGCAGGAGAAGTTTGGTGACCTTTACTCGGCTCTAGAGTCCGTAGTCAAGGACAAGAAAAGTATAGCGGACGTTGCGGATGAAAAATGGGTGGATGTGCTTAACGAAATTGCTGCTTCGACAGTTCAACCACCATCCTACAAAGTGACGGGCTACGTGAATCTAAGCTGCCCTGCTCCAAACGGTGTTGAAGTGATAAAATCCGCAATGATTGACGCTCGTGATTCTGTACAGAACGAGAACGTTAAAGTGGGGTTTTACTACGCTGGCTCGCCTAGATACCGCATCGAGATTGTGGCACAATCATACAAGGTGGCCGAGAACAGCATGCAGAAGGCGGCTGAAACAGCTATTGAAGCGATGACGAAAGCTGGCGGTAAAGGAGAATTCCACGAGATGTGAAAAAATGAAATTGAAAAAATGTAAATCATGCAACGCGTACACTTTTCAGGATACGTGTACAAAGTGTGGGGGGCCAACCACTTCACCACATCCTCCGAGGTTCTCTCCACTTGACCCATACGGAAAGTACAGACGGATATTAAAAAAACAGACGACAGGGCTGGACAAATGAAAGAGACTACAATAAAAATCCTGAAAAAACCGAAACTGAATAAACCCATTCTCATTGAAGGCCTGCCTGGGATGGGATATGTGGGCAAACTCGCAGCCGAACATCTGCT
>JAUWXD010000085.1 GCA_030616505.1 Hadesarchaea archaeon | reverse complement strand
GGCGAAGCATTAGGATGCGGCGCTCATATCGTAACACAGCTTCCGGAGATAAGTTCCAGCCGCGCACCCGACGCGCATGAGCACGTCGCGATTTCCCCGTTCGATGAGTTCGATATAGTAGATTCGTCGAGTGCGTAGATTCCGTTTCACGGCTGCACGCAAAGGAGGACGCTGATATATCTCGCCCTCGAACTCATAGAGAACTTGCTCTAGGCGAGGCTGGGGAACTTCGCCGTGCAGATGCATCACACAGATGTACTCCTTGCCTGCCGGGAGCAACGTCTGGGTGATTTTTGTCGCGTCATCGAGCGCAGTTGGAAGTATCCCGCTCACTCCAGGGTCAAGAGTGCCACCATGTCCAGTCCGACGGAGTTCGAGCACGCGCTTAACCCAAGCCACTATCTCGTGAGAGGTCGGCCCAGGTGGCTTGTCGAGGTTGATTATCCCCAATCGCATGTGTTCTCTGATTGAACGCTTGGAGGGTTCACATCCATAATTGGGGTCGGTTGTATCGTGGGCCCTAATCAGCGTTTCTCGCTCGACATCAGAAGGGAGTTTGCTCAATCCTGACACCAGTTTAACCCGCAGCCTCAAGGGTCCGTTTTATCTCTTCGTCCGAGGCTCCTTCTGAAATATCCAATTTTTTGTCAGTAGGTTCGAGGTGTGAAATATTGCAGCGCCTTCGTTTTACTCCTGGCCCGCTCACAACAACATAGGTGTCATTCACAACTTCCACCACGACACATCGTTTGCCCGCATCATGCCCGGCAAGTTTCACGCATACTCTCCCGATATCCACAACCATTTCAATACCTCCTTTTCATAGCGAGGTTTACAATAGCTTCCAATACCCCCGCCGTTTCACTAACTAAAAGACGTCCCGTGTTAAGTACAAGGTCGAAAGGCAAATGATTTTTCACATCGATGCCGTAACATTTTTTAAAGCGTTGGGCCTCGCTTCGCTCGCGCGCCACAGTTTCTTTCAGGACTTCTTTATATTCACGTTTCTCCCGGCGAGATATCCGCTCGGCCCGTACTTTAAGCGGAGCCGTGAGCAGAATTTTCACATCGGCTTTTTTTGCCATCCATCCTGCTAGACGGGCGTCAATGAGCACATTATCCTCTCTTGCTGCATCGGCTGTGCGGCGGTCTATCATTTGGTCGATGTTGGGGTGGCGTTCCGCGTATTTTGAAAATTCACCGAGGGTCATCTCGCGTTCTTCAGCGAGCTGTCTGAACACCGTACCTGCGCACACATATTGAAGTCCAAATTTCTTCACGAGCGCCTTGGCGGCCGTGGTCTTGCCCGTACCGCCCAAGCCGCTTATCGCGACGACCACCATGCTTTCACGCCCTAGCTGCTTCTTTTATCGCTTGACGCGCACAGGCGGGGCAAAGGTAACCGCCGAACGGACGGTTGGGCATGCGAGAACTTCGAGGAAGGGACCGTAGTTTGCTCGCGCCCCCTGAAGGAACGCCTCCCAGCGGGCGGCCGCACGAGGCGCAACTAGCCACACCCTCACGTTTTTTCTTGTAGTGTGTTGTGGTCCGCCCCCCTGTAGTGCGGACACGTCTTTGCTTGTAGCTTTTGGATCTATATCTCAACGCAGGCATGTTAGTCCCTGATCATAATCTTTCGGAATATTTGGGAGAACCCAAGATAGGTGATAAAGTACCACCACCCCACCCCGAAGACGACTATCCGCCCGAAAACCGGCAAATCTATACTAAACGGCAACCAAGCAACGACCCATCCGCTGTAGATGTTAAGCAGGAAGGTCCAGAGGAGCAAGAGAGGTATTAAATAAATGATAGTCGGTTTCAAAGTTTGTTTGAACATAGATCCTTGAAGTTTGACGATTTCGCTTTGGCGCTGCTGAAGCTTGTGTATTTGTTTCGTGTCCTTCTTGTTTCTGGCTTCGCGAAGCTCCTTCTGGAACTCGGATATCTTAGCTTTGTTCTCCCTTACCAAGTTCCAGTTCACCATGCGCTTGTTCAACAATGTTACGAGCAGGGAGACAGTCAAGCCTATCCCGATGATGATGAACAGCGAGTACGCGTGGATTGGGGATAAAGAAACGCCGATTAAGCTCGCAGCGTGTAACACATTGGCCCTCAGGGCAAATATATTCTCCTCGACTGGGTTTTCTTTAAGCGAATTGAAAGCATTCTTGATCTCGTTATCGAGCGAATTTTCAGCAGCGGCAACGCGGGAGCTAAAGTTGGCATCGTAACTATCAGAAGCTTGTCCGATGAGGCTCTTGGCACCCACTTCATCTCCCTTTCTAAGGGATGAAATCGATGTGTCGAGGGTGTTCACCAATAATGTAAAATTATCTTGGTCGTCTTCTCCTTGGGCTTGGACGCTCCCCGCGCTGAAAATGGACAACGACAGCGCAGCCACAATGAGGATAGCTATAGTTTCCTTTCGCATGGAGTCACCTCAACGTTTCAACCATTTCATTCACGGCGTCCTTTAATCTTTTATCGTTGTTCTGGATGATCTTCACCGTAGCTCCCGAAAAGGCAGCATAAGCAGCAGCTGTCGCGCGGTTCATCAGCTGGTGTTGTTCTATCTCCTCCCTGAGTTCTTTGTCCCTTCGTCTCCCTAGGTCTTTGGCGCGCCGTCCAGCGATTTCATCAGATGATGCTTCAACAACAACGATGGATGCTGGCTTGAGCTCCTCCAGCACCCAGCGAGGTAGGCCAGGGTAATACCCTTCCGGTTTTTTGATAAGGCAGTGAGTATCGACGACGATGGGTTCCTGCTTGGCTGTGCGAGCGATTTGCTTTGCAGCATCACGTTGGATTTCACGATAGCGGTCCGTTGAAACCTTTCGCATATCATCACGGTCCTCGACTCCTTCGCGTTCTCGCATGAGTTCCAACATAATATCACCGTAATTCAAGATGTTGTACTCTATTCCCTCTTTTTTGAGTTGTTCGAGTGCCCCGTCTATGACCGTGCTTTTCCCAGATCCTGGCACTCCAGTTGCGACTACTATCTTCTCACTCACCAAGGAACCTCCTGACAGCAGGGAACATGTCCGCTACTTGCTCTTTCG
>JAUWXD010000068.1 GCA_030616505.1 Hadesarchaea archaeon | reverse complement strand
TCGGGGTCGAAGTGGGACATCCGGTGAACCCCATGCTCGCGCAGCGGGCGGAGGACATCGACGAGATTTTGGAGCGGATGGATGGCAAGGCAGCGTTTGAAATAAAGCTCGACGGCATTCGGGTTCAAGTCCACAAGGACGGAGACGAAATCGCGCTCTTGACGAGACGCATGGAAAATTACACTCACATGTTTCCGGACATTATCGGCCCGTTGAAAAAAGCCCTGAAGCCGAAACGAGTGATAGTCGACGGGGAGCTGGTGGCCATAGACAAGCGTACCGGGAAGCCGATGGCGTTCCAGGAGGTGCTGAAGCGCCGACGAAAGTACGATATCAAGGAAGCGTCCGAGCAGATTCCCGTGGAGGTGCAGCTCTTCGATGTCTTATTGGTCGGTGGCAAGACCATGCTGGATGAGCCGTACGTCAAGCGGAGAGCCGAGCTCGAAAAAATCGTTGGAGGGATAAAGGGCAAGGTGACGGTGGTCGAACAGCGGGTTCTCAGCAAGCCAGATGAGATAAAGAAGTTCGCGGACAAGGCGCTCAAGATGGGCCACGAAGGGCTGTTGGCGAAGGACTTGAACGCGAGCTACCGTGCAGGGCGGCGGGAGTTCGTTTGGCTCAAACTGAAACCGACCCTGGAGACGCTAGACCTTGTCGCTGTAGGTGCACACTACGGAAAAGGGAAACGGGCAGGAGTTTTTGGATCGTATGTGTTGGCGGCGCGTGACGAGGAAAGTGGACATTTCAAAACTGTCACTAGATGCGGGAGTGGTCTCACCGATGAGGACCTAAAGGAACTAACGAAGATGTTCAAGAAAATTCAAACCAAAAAACCCCACGAGGATGTTGAGATTGAAATAAAGTGCGATACTTACTTTGTCCCCCGTATAGTTTTCGAGGTGGCATACGAGGAGATTCAGGTCAGCCCAGAGGAGCGGCACACGTCGAAAATGGGTCTACGTTTTCCACGCTATCAGAAAATAAGGGAGGATCGACGTCCTCAAGAAATAACAACCGTTAGGGAGGTTGAAGAGTTATTCGAATTACAGGAAAGGAGAAAAGGGAAGAGGGCCTGAGCTAGCTGATCAACAACTCCTCAAATTTCCCCAAAAATTCTTGGACTTTGTCTTCCGCCATTTGAGCTCCACAAGCCACCGCGTGCCCACCGCCTTCTCCACCCACAGACCGCGCTGCCTCACGTATCGCCCGCGCCATGTCCACACCTTTCAGGAAGAGGAGCTTCGAGCACCGCGCGGATATCTTAGCGACACCACCCTCGCGAACCACGCCTGCAAGGGGTTTGTACGGATTACATCTCTCATTTCCAAGCGTCATACCGGCTATGGTTCCGATGATCGTCTCCTTTATCGCTCCAGTCCCGTCAAAGTATTGGAGGTACCCTTTGGGCCCGTAGCTAAACCCGCTCTGTTCGACGAATTCCATGCCCTTAGCGATGTTGCGTCGGTGATAACGAAGGAGGTTGAGCATAGCCCGATGGTATGTTTCGCGGTCACCCTTTGCGACCTCGAAGCCTATGAGCGGCTGTTCGTGGCGCGCGGTCGAGTTTATGCATGTCCCAAACCCGTCAGCGTCGCGGAGCATCGACCGTTCATGCTCTTTCAACAGAGTGTACGCCTCCCCGATTATGAGCCCGGGCACGTATCGCACGAGTTCCTCAGGCACTTGCGTGTAAGCGCGCGCGATAAGTTCCGTCGCAAGCCTCTGTTTCTCAGAATCCGTAAGATCCACAGAGCGACGCCACTCGTCATCGCTCTTGAGTGGTATATCGAGGTCCTTCAGCAAGCTTACGCAGCCAGATTGGGAGTTGCTGACACCTGGGATGAACGGGTCGGTGAATATCTCAAGCGCCTTGAAAATCGGTCTGGAGTGTCGTCCGTATAGTAATAGATCCATCCCCTGCGCCAAGACTCCCGAGCTGATACCGTCCTTGGCGATTTCCCGATTGTATCCGAGTAGTTTGCCCCATGCATCCTGGATGTCTCCGATGGCTCCGACCACGGCCAGTGCGGAAAGGTCCAAGTTGCCGCGGTCGAGCTCTCGGGCAATTAAGTAGGTTGTCCCGCTCCCGCTGATTTCTTGCGCTCCGTCTAAACCGTGGTGGTGGGCGTTCAGGTGTACGAGTTCCGACCAACCCTCCACCTGCTGTGGTTCGTGGTGGTCCGAGATGATGACTTTGCGATTGTGATATTTTGTTTTTAGATTTTGGAGTTGGGAACTTCCGAGGTCTGTGAAGATCGTCAGGTCGGCAGGGTCGAGTTCATCCACGACTTCCTGGTAGAGCATGCGGACGAATTTCACGTTGTGTTTGATTTCGAGCCTATCGAGCGCTTTCGAGATGATGGCGGCGGCACATACACCGTCGGCATCCATGTGGGAGATGATTTCGATGGAACCATGTCTTTGTTTTTTTATCAGTTCGGCGGCTTTCCGTGCGTGGGCTAACATATGATAACCATTTATCTCGTGCACACTTTTATTTAAGGAATAGGTAGAAATCTGAGGGTGAAACGTTACATTTCCACCATGCGTACATCGGCCTCTTCTTGATAATATGGAGCATAGCCGTGATAGGTTTCAGGATTTTGATGATTGGGGAATACAATCCTTGGTTGGCCTGGGGCGGACTTTTGCTCGGGATAGGGCTACTAGTCCACGATGTTTTATGGCATCTGACGCACAGAAAAAATGGGTGAAAGTTTGCGTACAATAGAACTTCGAGGCAAGAGCGTTTTGCTAATAGACCAAACGAAGTTGCCTCGAGAGTTGAGACTGGTCCGATGTGAGAGCGCCGAGGGGGTGGCAAGGGCGATAGAGCACATGCAGGTGCGTGGCGCTCCTGTGCTCGCAGCTGCTGCGGCCATGGCGCTTGCGGTCACCGCGCTCCGCAGCAAGGCGAGGACCAAGGCCAAGCTACTGCAGGAGCTTGAGCGAGCGGCCGAGGTGGTGAAGCGAACGCGACCTACTGCAGTCAATCTTTTCGTGGGGCTTAGACGCGTTCTAGATGTAGCCCACGCAGCCTCAGATACCAATCAGGCACGCGATGCAGTAGTGCGCGAAGCGAAGCGCATAGCTGAGGAGGATGTCGAGGTGAACAAGAAAATAGGGGAAAATGGTGCGAAGCTGTTGAGGAACGGCGATGTGGTGCTCACCCACTGCAATGCAGGAGCACTGGCAACGGTCGATTATGGCACAGCTTTGGGAGTGATTCGTTCAGCTTGGCAGAAGGGAAAGCGAATCAAGGTAATTGCAACGGAGACCAGACCGCTGTTGCAGGGGGCGCGGCTGACAGCGTGGGAACTAAAGCGCGATGGCATACCTGTGACGGTGATCACTGATAACATGGTTGGCGCGGTGATGCAGTCTAGGCAGATAGATGCAGTGATGGTGGGCGCAGATAGAATCGCGGCAAACGGGGATACGGCAAATAAAATCGGCACGTACTCGATAGCCGTACTCGCAAAAGAACATCGCATACCGTTCTACGTGGTGGCCCCCATGAGCAGCATAGACATGAGTCTGCGGACGGGAAAGGAAATCCCTCTCGAGCAGCGAAGTGCGGATGAGGTCACGTTCATCGGGCGGACCAGAATAGTTCCAAAGAGAGTAGAGGTGCTGAATCCGGCCTTCGATGTCACACCAGCGC
>JAUWXD010000030.1 GCA_030616505.1 Hadesarchaea archaeon | reverse complement strand
TCTCGGGCCTGCTGGAGTGTGGCAACCACTTCGTAGTCGAGTGTTTTAGCCAAAGCCTCGAGCTCATCTAGTCGGGATTGCTCCCCAGGCGACTGTCTTTCGACCAACACGACGCGCATGATACCAATAATTATCTGCGACTCTTGCGAATATTACCATCACCCAAGGGGTCTAGCTGATGGCCCGCCCCACTGCGCCCACGGTTTTAAGCCCGAAAAGTTAACAGTGCCAAACCGTCCAAAAGTTTTTGACTTGCCTTCTCCGACTTGAAAAGGAACTACTAAGGCGGTGTAAACTCGTGCAGGTGATTCAGCAGCCAATAATTAATACTCGCCTAAAATCAAAAAGGTAGGGATTTCATGCGACTGCTCGGACTGCCACTTATCGCCGTGCTGCTTCTCTGTCTACCTCCAGTTACTGCCGCCGACACCGAATCTAGCTACTACGAGCTGTGTGAATTGACTTACACTATAAGAACGGATCGAACCTTACTGGTGGAGGAAAATCTTACTTTTGTTAACACTTCCCACATGAGTGTGAGAATAACTGTAAACAAGACTATTCCGAGCCTTGATGTTGAGAGCGTGCGTGTGCGGGACGATGTTGGCGATTTGACCTTTCAGCTTGCGAGTGGAGCGGAAAGTACGACGATCTCATTTGAAACACGTTGGATAGGACAAGGACAACACTATACATACAGTATCTCTTATTTGGTGGGTGGGATGGTCTCGGGCAGCGGGGTTGAGTACACGACTGGTCTTGGAGGGATAACCACCGGCGACCTTCGCTATGATGACTATATCGTGAGGATTCGAGGACCATCAGGATCGTACTTGTTTTTATCTAATCCACAGACGGAGCTAGTGGAGAACGATCCACCAACTGTAGTGTATAGTGCCTCGATTGGTGAGCATGATAATTTCTGTGGAGTTAGAGTGAAATTTTATAAACAGCCTGCTTTTTACAAGTTGACACTGGAAGAACGTTTCACAAACAGTGCAACGAGCTCGACCACAGGCCTGAATTTGGATGTGATGCTTTTCAATGAAGAGGTCAGCTGGCAGTTTTCGGCGCTAGTGTCATCGAACTACCCGATAAAGACGATGTACGTCGACTCGGAGAACAACTGGCACGGCGTCTTTGAAATCAGTGAGGTGTCTCCGGGTGAAACAAAGGTCGTTCGATTAGAGCTACTCTACGAGGCCGGAATTCACGACCCGGGCATAACCATTTTGGAAGTTGGCATGATTTCAGATGTGTCTTCCTCTCTTGAACCTTACCTGCAACCTGACGACAAGTGGGAGTCCGACAATTTCTTAATTCAACAGAGGGCCACGGAAGTTGTTGCAGGGCAGTCCAATGCATACCTCGCAGCCAAACAGATTTCGGATTCTGTAGTCACAAGCTTGGAGTATCAAGTCCAGACTGAGAGGCGCGGTGCAGTGGGGGCGCTCCAGAACGGTATCGGGGATTGCAGTGAGTACACGGACTTGTCGATAGCTCTGGCCCGGGCAGCAGGGATCCCAGCCCGCGCGATGTACGGATGGGGGTACTCGGAGGATAACATGGTTGGTCACGCTTGGCCAGAGTTCTACCTTCCAAACGTGGGTTGGCAACCGGCTGATCCTACATGGGCCGAGTCTTGGGACAATTACTTCTGTAGGGTTGATCCCATTCACCTGACGCGAAACGTTATGGGGCTCAGCTCAGGGGAGTCTGGCGTCAGCTACACCTACTACGGCGCGGCACCATCCTTCAACGAAAATGAAAATGTAGTTATACTCACGAGATCGGATGCCGCTCAAGAGTTCTTCAGTGCAGCTCAATACGCAGTCAATCTCGCGGGCACACTCTTGGCTGCTTCTCCCGATGAAACTCTCGAGACCAAACTAGTTCTAGCTACGAACGCCCTTTCTCAGGCCCAAACCGCAAGCGATGAAAACCAAATAATTCTCTATTCTAAAAGCTCCCTTCAAAATGCGAACGAGGTCATCAGAGCACTAGGGAAAGAACCAACCCAAGAATCGGTTTTGATAGATTTCGAGAGGTTGTTCCTGTTTATTGTAGCGGTTGGTGTTGTTACGGCGGTAGCGTTGGGTGCTTACGTGATTTTCCGGAGAAGAAGAAGTAAGTCCGATTTTTGATGAAAGTTTATTAAGTGTTCGCTGAAAATAGTCGTGAGATGATAAGTTGACAAATTCTACTAGCTCGAAGGAACAAACATTAGACGAGAACTACGTCACGGATTACATTCAAAGTTTGGAGCGCCGTGTGCGTGATATTGAGCACGAAAAGCGCACGTTGGAAGGTAGATACCTGAAGCTAGATCGGGAGCTCGCCAGCATGCGCGCCGAGTTCGACCGCGTTCGAGCACCGCCCTTGATTGCGGCTACCTTGCTATATGTGTTAGAAGACGGCCGAGCCGTTGTCCGAAGTAGCACTGGCCCTCACTTTGTAGTCAATACCTCGCAGTTCATCAAGCCCGAGGAACTGAAACCAGGTGTGCGGGTTGCCCTGAACCAGCGTACTTTTAGCATCCTCGAGGTCCTTCCGTCAAAGAAAGACCCGTTGGTGTTGGGGATGGAAATTGAAGATGCTCCGAATGTCAGCTACTCTAATGTGGGCGGACTAGATTCTCAGATTCAAGAGATCAGAGAGACAGTCGAGCTACCGTTGCTCAAACCCGATCTCTTCAAGAAAGTGGGAATCGATCCACCAAAAGGAGTGTTGCTGTACGGCACGTCTGGGACAGGAAAAACGTTGTTGGCCAGAGCAGTGGCACACGAGACCAAAGCGAGTTTCATCAGAGTCATAGGGTCAGAGCTAGTGCAGAAATACATCGGGGAAGGTGCCCGGATGGTGCGCGAGATGTTCGAATTGGCACGCGAGAAGACGCCGTCAATCGTGTTCATCGACGAGTTGGACGCAATCGGGGCTCGTCGCATGGACGCCTCCACCAGTGGGGATAGAGAAGTCCACCGCACCCTCATGCAGTTGCTGGCCGAGATCGATGGGTTCGACCCCCGAGGCGATGTCAGAATCCTCGCTGCGACGAACAGACCAGACATCCTCGATTCCGCGCTCCTCCGCCCAGGACGTTTCGACAGGCTGATTCATTTTCCACTGCCAGACCCAAAAGCAAGGTTCACCATATTCAAGATTCACACGAAGCGGATGAATCTATCAAAGAGCTTCCGCCTGAAGACCATCGCCCGTGAAACAGAGAATGTTACAGGAGCTGACATAAAGGCCATTTGTACTGAGGCAGGAATGTTCGCCATTCGAGACGGGCGTGAACAGGTGGAGCAACAGGATTTCAACCGGGCAGTGGCTAAGGTCATGCCCTCAAGCAGGATACTAGAAGTACCCGAGTTCACGAAGCCCGAGAAGATGTACGGCTAGAAACACGTTTTCGTTTGAGCTTTGCTTGGATGAGTTTTGAGACTTCCCTCGGGTCAGCCCGCCCTTGTGTGAGCTTCATGACCTTACCTGCCAGAAAGTTCAGGGCTTCCTTCCGGCCGGCTCTGTAATCTTTGACTGCGTTTGGGTTCTCTTTAATCGATTTGGCCACGGCGGCGCTAAGCTCTGATTTTTTCAACGGAATCAGTCTCAGCTTCAGCAACAATTTTTCAGGGTCTGCTGGCTCTTTCACTAGTTCACGAAGCACAAGTTCCCCTTGTTCTGGAGTAATTCGTTTACGCTTCACCATGTTGAGCAGGCTGGCCAGCTGGGCCGGTGTGAATTTGACATCAGCGGCGCGTAGCGTCATATAGTTCAACACTTTTTTCAATTTCGTCACAAACCAAGTCGCAGTTAGCTTCGGATCTACCTCTCGCGCAACTGCCTCGTACAGGTCCGCCAGCTCGCGCTCGCTCACTATCACGTTCGCCGAAGTGTTTGGAATTTTGTATTGTTTGGCCAAGCGCGCTTCGCGGAGGTGCGGGGACTCAACCATTACGTCATTGGCCTTTTTGACTCGTGCTTGGTCAAGGATGAGCGGAAAGATGTCGGGGTCGGGGATGTACCGGTAGTCTTCCTCGAGCTCTTTAGTGCGCATAGGTGCTGTCACCATCTGGCTCTCCAAGTAAGCGCGCGTCTCCCGCGTGACCACTTCTCCACGTTTGAGTCGCTCACGCTGTCTGATAATCTCATAGTTAAGAGCACGGTAGGCCCCCTTGACCGAGTTGATATTTTTGACCTCCACCCTTCCTCCGCCCTCGAGCGAGATGTTCACGTCCGCCCGCATCGCCCCACCGGCCTCTGGCCTGACCTTTCCAGTGTACTCAAGCACGCGAGTCAGGGCGCGCAGGAACTTTCGCGCATCCTCTGGAGATTTGATATCTGGCTCGGTGACGATTTCGACCAATGGTACTCCCGAGCGGTTGTAGTCGACGCCTCCTGCAACTGGGTCGTACTGCCCAGGGTCCTCCTCCAGGTGCACTTCCCGAATCCGTACGCCGTTGAGTTTTCCGTTTTTAGCTATCGGTAGGCTCGTGCGTTGGTAGCCTGAGGGAAGGTCGGGGTAGTCGTAATGTTTGCGCTGGATGTAAACGGTCTGGTTAGTGATAATCTTACACCCCAACATTAGCGCAATCTCGATTGCCGCGTCGACCGTCCGCTCGTTTGGAGGTAACGGCTTTGACCCAGGCATCCCCGTGCAGATTGGGCAGACGTTGGTGTTTGGTGGGACGTCTTGGTAGTTGGTCGGGCAGTCGCAGTACATCTTGCGATCGGTCGTCATCTGCTGGTGTATCTCGAACCCTATTTTCACCTTCATGTTGCTGCCTCCAACGCTCGCATCATCTTGAACACCTCTGGCTCCCCCAGGACTTTGCCTTGGACCTGAAGCCCAACTGGAATGCCGTTAGATTCTCCAGCCTTGATCACTCCCCCACATATCCCTGCGAGGTTTGCCGGGATAGTGAGGTAGTCGTAAGCGTACATCTCCATTGGAGTGATTTGGGTTCCTATCTTGTGGGGAAGCTTGGGGACAGTGGGCCCTACAATCACATCGACTTGCTTGAGCGCCGCCATCAATTCCTGCCTGATTAGAGTTCTAACTTGGAGTGCACGTTGGTAGTACTTTCCACGGTACTCCTTTCGGCTGATGTACCGCCCACGTAGGATTCGGCGTAGTACCTCCTCGCCGCAGACCTCCTCGATGCGCTTTCCATACTTCCGCCCGTCGAACTTTCGGGTGGCGGAGAAGAATTCAACTGAGACGATAAGGTAGTAAGCAGGTAGGCCGTGCTCGAGGTTTGGTAACTCGACCTCAACGATTTTAGCTCCAAAATCTCGTAACTTTTCGACCGAACCCTCGATGATTTTCATAACAGGAGGTTCCGTGAGCTCAGCGAACTTGGAGCTGACGCCGATGCGCATACCCTTGATTCCATCGCCTTTCAACTGGTTCAGGTAGCTGACTTGCTCAACATCTAGCATTACGCATTCGTTGGAAGTCTTGCCCGCAATTGTCTCGAGCATGAGGGCGGCACCTTGAACGTCTGGAGCAAACGGGCCGATTTGGTCGAGGCTCATCCCGAGGTCGATTAAACCCTGCCGCGGGACCAGCCCGTAAGTGGGTTTGACTCCAACCACACCGCAGTGGCTGGCAGGGTTTCGGATTGAACCCCCCGTATCTGTTCCTATACATAGGTCGCAAAGCCCTGCCGCGATTGACGCTGCTCCCCCGCTGCTCGATCCTCCAGGGATGTGTCCTCGGGCCGCAGGGTTGTCGGTTGGACCGAATGCGCTCGTCTCACCGCTCGATCCACATGCGAACTCGTCCATGTTGTTCATACCCAC
>JAUWXD010000049.1 GCA_030616505.1 Hadesarchaea archaeon | reverse complement strand
GTTTTCCTCCATCTATGGGTATCCCACCACCCAGTATCACTGGCGCCCCATTCGCCACGTAAGCCGGCAGGATGAACCAAATCGCTGAAACTATTAAGTCAAGCACTTCTTTGCACAATTTCCCTACCTCTTTCACAAGAACTTGCGCTGCTAAGATTTATACCGATGATTTAAAATATTCCTCCTTTTAGTGGGAATGGTTGTATGGGTGGAAAATTACTCAAAAAGACCAAGAGTCTCTGTCCCGAGTGCATGAAGGTTATCGAGGCCGAGGTGGTTGAGGAGGATGGTAAGGCTTTAATCAGAAAGGAGTGCCATGAGCACGGAAAATTCCAGGATATTTACTATTCGGATGTTGAGGTATACAAACGGTTCGAGAAGTTTGCCGAGATAGGCGACGGAGTGGAGAATCCACGCACGAAGGAACAGCATGGATGTCCTTTTGATTGCGGGATATGTCCCAATCACAAAACCCACACGGTTCTCGGCATAATAGATGTCACAAATCGTTGCAATCTCAAGTGTCCCATATGTTTTGCGAATGCTGCCTCGGCCGGGTATGTGTACGAGCCGACATTTGACCAGATAAAAGAGATGATGAGAAACTTGCGCGCCAATAAGCCGACGCCTTCCCCAGCGATTCAGCTGTCAGGAGGAGAGCCAACCATCCGAGACGATTTACCCGACATCGTCCGCGCGGCGAAGGAAGCCGGGTTTTGGCATATCGAAGTGAACACCAACGGAATAAGGCTCGCCAAGGATTTAGATTTCGTTAAGCGACTGCGCGAGGCAGGGGTCAGCACCATCTATCTGCAGTTTGACGGATTGACCCCTGAGCCGACGATCAAGGCTAGAGGGGTTGATATTCTCCCGCTTAAGTTCAAAGCAATCGAGAATTGTCGGAAAGGAGGGATAGCGAGCATAGTTTTGGTGGTCACGCTGGTCAAGGGTGTGAACGATACGCAACTTGGAGATATTATCCGTTTCGCCGCTGAAAATAAAGATATCGTGCGGTGCGTGAACGTGCAGCCAGTTTCTTTTGCAGGTCGAATCTCGCAGGAGGAGCGCGAGCGGTGGCGTATAACAATTCCCGATTTCATGAAGGCAGTGGGGGAGCAGACAGGAGGGCAGATTAAAACGTCGGACTTTTATCCAGTTCCATCCACCATGTCGATTTCACGTTTTACCAGCGCGTACACAAGCAAGGAGTTCGTGAAGTTCTCTTGTCATGAGAATTGTGGTGTGGCGACATATGTTTTTGTTGAGAATGGTCACCTCATCCCAATAACGAGATTTGTCGATATTCCCAAGTTGTTCGCCTTGCTTGACAAGTACGCGGAGCAGCTCAGGAAAGGCGGGTTTGCGGTCAAGGCGAGAGTGCTAGCAAAAGCAGCCAAAGAGATACCGGGAACTATTGACACGTCAAAGGCGCCGAAAGGTCTCAACTTATCAAAAATTATACTGAATGTGCTGGCCACAGGAAGTTATGATGCGTTGGCAGAGTTCCACGAGCGGGCAATTCTCTTGGCATGCATGCACTTTATGGACCCATACAATTTTGATTTGGAAAGGGTTGAAAGGTGCGGCATTCACTACGCCACGCCGGACGGACGCATAATCCCGTTTTGTTCTTACAACAGTATCCACCGCCCCAAGGTTGAGCAGAAACTAGGGGTCCCGTTGGACAAGTGGAAGGGCACAAAGTAAAGCTTTAATATGGAATAAATCTCCTGAGTTAGGTAGTAAAATCATCTGATAAATGGATTTGGAGAAGGATTTTGTGGCTAGTCAGTTGGGAGGACAACAGGTGCTCATACTGCCTGAGAATGTCCAGCGTTATCTGGGCCGAGATGCCCAACGTATGAACATAATGGCTGCGCGGGTGATAGCCGAGGCTATTCGAACTACCCTTGGTCCGCGTGGCATGGACAAGATGTTGGTAGACAATTTGGGCGATGTCACGATAACGAATGATGGCGTCACAATTCTAGATGAGATGGATGTAGAACACCCTGCCGCCAAAATGATGGTGGAGGTTTCGAAAGCTCAAGAAGATGAAGTCGGGGATGGAACGACCACTGCTGTAATCTTGGCTGGCGAACTCCTAAAAATGGCAGAAGAGTTGCTTGATCAAGATATCCATTCAACCGTCATAACTGCAGGATACCGACTTGCGGCCGGGAAAGCACAGGAAATTCTAGGGAAGATGGCAATACCGGTTTCAAAAGATGACGACAAGATTCTCAAACAAATTGCCATGACGTCGATGTGCAGCAAGGGCTCTGAAGCGCGCGGCGAAAAACTTGCAGAGCTTTGTGTGAAGGCAGTCAAAGATGTAGCCGAGGAGGTGGGTGGCAAGCAGGAGGTAGATATAGACAATATCAAAGTGGAGAAGAAAAGCGGTGGGAGTTCAGCGGATTCACAACTCATCCGAGGTATAGTACTCGACAAAGAGGTCGTCCACCCCGGCATGCCCAAGCGAAAAGAAAAAGCCAAGATAGCTCTTCTCAATCTGGCCATCGAAGTGAAGGAAACTGAGACAGATGCTAAAATCAATATAACAGATCCAGAACAGCTCCGGAGCTTCCTTGATGAAGAGCGACGCATGTTGCAGGAAATGGTGGATCAGATAAAGAAGTCTGGTGCGAATGTGGTATTGTGCCAGAAGGGGATAGATGATCTCGCTCAGCACTATCTCGCTAAAGCAGGGATTCTTGCAGTTCGAAGAGTGAAGGAGTCGGACGTGGAAAAACTGGCGCGCGCGACGGGTGGGAAGATTGTCACAAATATTAAGGACTTAAACTCCAGCGACTTGGGCACCGCAGCTCTCGTGGAGGAGCGCAAAATCGCGGGCGAGGAAATGACGTTCATTGAGGGTTGCAAGGACCCGAAAGCCGTAAGCTTACTGGTTCGTGGTGGCACCGAGCATGTAGTTGACGAGGTTGAGAGAGCCGTTCACGACGGGATTTCGGTTATAGCAGCAGCGATTGAGGACGGAAAGATAGTCGCTGGCGGCGGGGCACCTGAAATAGATGTCGCCAAAAGGTTGCGGGAATACTCCGATACAGTTGGTGGGCGTGAGGCGCTTGCCGTGAACGCGTTCGCGGATGCAGTTGAGGTAATCCCAAGGACGCTCGCTGAAAACGCAGGCATGGATCCAATAGATATTTTGGTACAGCTCAGGTCTGCTCACGAGAAAAAGGATGGAAAAAACATTGGGGTCGACGTGACGATCGGAAAATCCCTAAACACGTTTGATTGCGGAATTGTTGAGCCCTTGCGCGTAAAGACGCAGGCGATAAAGTCCGCAAGTGAGGTTGCTGAGATGATCCTTCGTATCGACGATGTCATTGCCGCTGGAAAATTAGAAAAGGGAGCAGGTCCTCCAGGAATGCCTGGAATGCCTCCAGGTGGCATGCCCCCGATGTAATAAGGAGGGCCACCCATTTTTTCAAAAAAATACACTCGATATGAAAAAGCACGTATAGTTGGAGCTAGAGCCCTCCAGATAGCGATGAGAGCACCAGTCTTGGTAGATGTGCCTGATAATTTGAGTAGTCCAATCGATATTGCTTTATTCGAATTTGAGAAAGGTGGAATCCCAATAACGGTCGTACGGAGACTGCCTGGGGAAAAGAGAACCGAAGCCTTGTTATAGAGGCTTGATGCCCATTTAGATTTAAGTGCTTTCGAGTGAATTTTTATTGGTACTCAGATGGGAGTCCAACTCGGCGATATCGTAACGAAGCAAAAGGTTAAGCTCGAGCAACTGCGCGGGCGCGTGATTGCAGTAGATGCGATGAACTTTCTTTACCAGTTTCTCTCAATTATCCGACAGCGTGACGGGGAGCTACTGCGTGACTCAAAAGGGAGGATAACCTCGCATCTCTCCGGACTCTTTTACAGGACCACGAACTTCGTCGAGGCAGGGGTTCACCCGATTCATGTGTTTGACGGAGAACCACCCAAGCTAAAACATCGCACGGTGGAACAGCGCCGCGCAGTAAGAAAAGAGGCAGCCGATAAGTGGGCGAAAGCACTCAAAGAAGGTAGGGTTGAGGATGCAAGAAAGTTCGCCCAGCGCGCGGGGCGGGTGAGTGAGCAAATGATTCAACAGGCGCAAACGCTCTTGGGCCACATGGGGTTACCTTGGGTCCAGGCACCAGGGGAAGGAGAGGCCCAGGCATCGTACCTCGTCCAGCGGGGCGACGCTTGGGCGACCGCGAGCCAAGATTTCGACAGTCTGCTGTTTGGGACTCCAACGCTCGTGCGTAACTTGGCCATCACAGGCAGGCGGAAGCTTCCAGGGAAGGATCTCTACGTCATGGTTTCTACGGAGGTGATTGAACTCAAAGAGGTCTTGAAAGAACTTGGTGTGACTCAAGAACAACTGGTCGACATCGGTATCTTGGTTGGAACCGATTACAACGAGGGCATAAAGGGAATAGGACCGAAGAAGGCGCTTGAGCTTGTAAAGAAACAGGGATCAATCAAAGAAATCTCGAAGACGGAGTATGGGGAAAAATTTGAGGTAAATCCGCTAGAGGTACGGGATATCTTCCTAAAACCGAACGTGACGGAAAAATACAAAGTGAAGTGGGGAGAGCCAGATTCGGAGGGCATCAAGCGATTCCTCTGC
>JAUWXD010000093.1 GCA_030616505.1 Hadesarchaea archaeon | reverse complement strand
CTATAATCGGTTTTCGATAGTATCGGTTGCCGTAGCTACGAACGAGTCCGCTGGTCTTGAAGCCATCCAACGTCTTCGCGAAGTAAGCCGCCATGTCTCCGCGGTACATCTCCCCGTCGACCAACACGTCCAACCCAATCTCTTCTTGGAGAGAAACCCACTCTCGCGTGGCCTGCTCTTCGAGCTTCTTGAGTTCCCCGACGCTCAATTGTTTAGCAGCGAACTTCCGTCTGGCCTCGAGGATGTAAGGTGGCTTCGGAAAGCTTCCGACAGTAGTGGTCGGTAATAAAGGCAGCTTCAGCCCAAGGCGTTCCAGCTTTCGCATCACTTCAGCCTCCTTGCTTTTTCGGCGATTGCCACTATGTTTTGAAGTTTCTTGAATGCGATCTCTCGCGGCAGATAGTCTCCCAACCCGCAGGATGGATTGAGATAAACGCGCTTGCTCTTGATTTTAGGTAGAATCGATTTTAACACGCCCAACACTTCCGTTTCCTTTTCGATTCTGGTGTTCCGCCCATCGATGAGTCCTAGCCCGAGTTCCTTATCGCAACCCAAACGAGCGATCGTCTCGGGCAGCTTTGGACTGTACGTAAAGTCGAGACCGAGCACGTCCACCGGGAGTTTGATGAGCTTTTCGTAAAGAGGGGCAGCATCGCCAAAATATGTGTAGAGAGCAATCCTTGCCTTGTCCTTCACAGCCACGACTTTTTGGATCGCTTTTTCGAAAACTTGAAAGTCGGCTGGATTTTTCAGAATGGCGGGTTCGTCAATCTGGATGAGCTCAGCTCCTTCTCCTGCGAGCTCCTGAACCTCTTGCGCAATCACCGAAGCGAATTCGTCCACGAGCTGCTGGAATCCATCGCCCCGACGATTGATGGACAGCTTTGCAAGCGTGTATGGTCCCGTCACCACTGGCTTCACGGGTTTCGAGGCTCCTTTTGCGAAAGAGAATTCACGTTTTAGAATAGGTTCACGCCTCACGAGCTTGCCCTTGATGACCGGCTGACGGAAATAGAAGTTGGTATCGAAAAACCTGAGCAAACCTTTGACCTCGCAACCGTCCAGCTCCCTCGCAAAGTGGGAGATGGGGTCGTACCATCGCACCTGCCCGTCCGTTACAACATCCAGCCCAGCTCGCACCTGCTCCTCGATGACCTCCTTTGTGACCTCGTCCTGCACCTGCTCGAACTCTTTCTCTGAAATCTCTCCGCGGTCCCTCTTTGCATAGGCCTGCCGATGGTGCTGCTGCTCGGGGCGGTCGCCTATCCGCGGATAACTGCCGGTACTCGCACTTAGGAGCTCCATTCGAATCCTTATGGGATATTTACTCGAAAGTTAAATAGGTACTCGGCTTAGGGTAATTGGGGTCTGAATTGAAGATTGGAAAAAAATTCGCACCTCACTCAAACCTGAAAAAAGTTTACTACTCCTATCTTGGGCTCGTGTCGATTATCCCGCTGCTCGCAACTTCGCTGCCGATTTTACTTGTGCCCCTTTTCGCCCCAGAACTATTGTCGGCCACTTTGCCGTTTCTCTTCATACCTCTGGCGGTAGTGCTCGTGATTCTCGGATTCATAGCTTATTGGATCCGGAGATATTACGACTCGATTTCATTCACGCTCAAGGAAGACGAGGTGATGTTGGAGCGAGGGGTCTGGTGGAAGATGAAGCACGTAGTTCCATACGCACGTGTTATGTCTGTCGATATTGTCCAAGGTCCGCTCTCGAGACGATTTGGTGTAGGCTCTGTACAGGTGCATACGGCCGGATATACTGGCACGAGAGGTGGAACTGCAGGTCCAGGCGCTAGAGGAGCTGAAGCATCCATCTGGGGCGTGCCAAATTTTGTAGAGGTAAGAGACACGATAATCGGGCTCGTGAGGGGTAGACCTCTCTTTGGAGCGAATCGGGCTGCAGGTGCCGATGTCAGCTCAGAGATGTTGAAAGAGCTGAGGAAAATAAGGAAAGCAGTGGAGAAGTAACTTGGGGGCTGTCAATGGGAGAGGGCAGCGGCTATGGAAAGGTAATTCTCTACAATGAACATTTTGTCATATATGGCGTGCCCTCAATCGTCTCCGCAATCGACAAGACGACGACCGCCACCGTCGAGCGTTCTGATGGATCGGGTTGGACGCTGAAAGACAACAGACCAGCAACTCCTGGCTACAAGAAGGAAAAACTCGAGCACCAGAAAGACTCGATTGAGCGAGTATTGAAAGCCGCTGGAATTAACCTTGCAGAAAACCCGATAAAAATCAATTTTGGTGGGGATTTGGTCGCGGCAAGCGGGATAGGGGCCAGCGCCGCCTCATGCACCGCACTTGCCCGGGCACTCTCGGATGAGTTCAAATTGGAGCTATCGGACGAACAGGTAAACGAGCTGGCATACGAGGGGGAGAAAGGCTATCACGGAAGTCCCTCAGGAATAGACAACACCGCAGCGACTTACGGCGGGCTGATATGGTTCGTGCGTGGGGATCCAAACGTGATGGAGCGGATTCAAATCAAGCATCCAATCGAAGTGGTGATAGGGAACACGGGGCTTGTAGCGAACACCAAGGCTGCAGTCGCTGGTGTCAAAGAAAGGAAAGAAAAGTACCGAGGAAAGTACGAGAAGATTTTCAACGAGGCGACGGAGCTAGCGTACATAGCTAAGAAAGCGTTGGTGGACTACGACCTCAAGGCGGTTGGGAAACTCATGGACGAAAACCACCGGCAGCTTCAGGCGATAAAGGTCTCGTGCAAGGAGCTCGACCATTTGGTGGAGCTTGCTAGAACAAATGGGGCATACGGAGCCAAGATGACGGGAGGCGGCCTGGGTGGGAACATGGTCGCGCTCACACCTGGAAAGGACCTGCAAGACGTGGTGGCACGAGCGATTAAAAAGGAAGG
>JAUWXD010000017.1 GCA_030616505.1 Hadesarchaea archaeon | reverse complement strand
CGCAGGACGGCCGACACTGCGAAGTGGCTGCTCTACGCCGGGCACGAGCTCGCGAGCCTGTTCAAAGTGAGACCAGCACTGACTCCGCTCCGGAAACTACATGAGCGGGTCAGGCACGGAATCCGGGAAGAGCTGCTGGAGCTCGTACAGTTGAGGGGAATAGGGCGTGTTCGTGCGCGGAGCCTCTTCAAAGCTGGTTACCGAAAGCTGGTCGGTATCAAACAGGCCACTGAGCAGGAACTGGCGCGGGTGTCCTACATCGGCGCAGAAATCGCGCGGAGCATCAAGCGACAAGTTGAAGAAGGTGGTGAGTTAGCGACTAAGATATAAATGCAAGCTAAACCCCAATCGCAAGCCTTTTATAAGCCTCTATCCAACTAAGGCAGGGCTTTTGAGCGAGACCTTCATTAAACAAGCGTCGGAAGCGGCGAAGAGGAGGAACTCGCGGATTGTTCTTGCAGTTGATCCCGTTTTCAATCCTTATATTATCAAGCGGGGCGAAGAGAGGTCCAAGGAAAGGCTCGACGTCCGCACCAAGCTCCAAAATCTCTTAGCGGAGCTGGATGGTCTAGTGGCGGGCGTCAAGATGGGACTCCCTCTCATGTTGGGTCTGGGGCTGGACCAAGTGGAGGAAATCGTGTCATCCTCCAAGAAAAGTTATTTCTTCATCTGTGACTCGAAGATGGCTGATATAGGTCACATCAACCGCTTGGTGGCAGACCAGATATTCGAAGTCGGATTCGACGCCCTTATCATCCACGCAGCAGTCGGGAGCAAGGGAGCAATCGACCAGGTTGTGGAGCTCGCGAACGAGAAGAAAAAGGGAGTGCTCGGGTTATGCGCGATGAGCCACCCCGGCGCGACCGAACACCTGAACCGACACCTAGACGAGCTGCTCAGGGTAGCTGCATCTGCGGGAGTGGATGGGCTCGTCTTGCCTGCAACTTACCTGGAACTCATCGCCCGTGCGAAGAAAACCCAACCTTCCAAGCTAGTGTTCTCCCCCGGCGTTGGAACTCAGGGCGCACCTTTCGGCTCGGCTCTCAAAGCGGGTGCCGACTTCGAAATCATTGGCAGGAGTATTGCGCAGGCGCCATCACCAAAGGAGAAAGCCAAGGAGATACTGGAGGCGATGAGAAAATGAAAGCCGATACGTCGAAAATCGCGCTCGCCCTAGCTAAGAACAACTGTATCCTCGTAGGTGAATTCAAACTCTCCTCGGGCGCCACGAGTCCGTACTATGTCAACCTTAGGACAGTGCCATCACACCCGGAGTTGCTGGAGCTCGTGACTGATGCGTACGTGGGCAAAATTAAGGAGCTCAAACTCGAGTTCAATCGCGTCGCAGGGGTGGCAACAGCTGGTGTTCCTATCGCCACCCTAGTCGCACACAAACTGAAGAAGCCGTTCCTCTACGTGAGAAAGAGCGAGAAGACCCATGGAACACAGAGTTTGGTCGAAGGAGTGGTGAACGACGGCGATTCAGTGCTGGTCGTGGACGATGTCATTACCTCTGGAATAAATTTGAAGAAGGCGATTGATGCTCTGCGTGGGCTCGGAGCAAAAGTCAGCCACGCGGTAGTGCTGGTCGACCGAGAGCAAGGAGGAAAAGAGAACCTTGCGGCGGCTGGAGTCGAGCTGGTATCGCTTATGACAGCATCCAAGCTCATCGAAGAACTCCACTTAAAAGGAATGGTGCGGAAGGATGATTATGATAGGGTGATTGAGTACATCAGGAGGGATAAACGTGTTCAAGGGACGTGACGTGATTTCGATATTGGACTTCACCCGAGAGGAACTCGAGAAGATCTTCAATGTCGCCCTCAAGATGGAGAACAGCGGAAAACGGGAACAGTCTATTCTCAAAGGCAAGTTGCTCGCGACAGCATTCTTCGAGCCCAGCACCCGCACTAGGCTCAGCTTCGAGGCAGCGATGCATAAGCTCGGCGGTTCGGTAATAGGTTTCTCGGAGACAGAGGGGACTTCCCTAGCTAAAGGTGAGAACCTGGCTGACACTATCAGGATGCTCGATTCATACGCTGACGCCATAGTAATGCGTCATCGAATCGAGGGCGCGGCCAAACTCGCAGCGGAGGTGGCCAAGGTACCTGTGATAAACGGCGGCGATGGAAGCAAACACCACCCAACTCAAGCGATGATCGACCTGTACACAATATGGAGAGAACTTGGGAAGATAGACGGATTGGACATCGCACTCACCGGTGACCTGAGGTACGGAAGAGCCGCCTCATCGCTTCTCTACGCTCTGACAAAATTCAGGCCGAGGAGGATTGCCCTCATCTCGCCAACTTCCCTCAAACCGAGAAAGGAGATAGTTGACTTTCTCCGAGGTTCCAAATTGAAATTCTTTGAGGGAGAAAATCTGGAAGACATCATTCACGAACTCGATGTCCTGTACGTGACGCGGATTCAGAAAGAGAGGTTCCCTGACCCTGCCGAATACGAGAAAGTAAAGGGTGGCTATCGCATCGACCTTGAGCTCCTAAACAAGGCCAAGAAAACGCTGATTGTTCTTCACCCACTTCCAAAGATAGATGAAATCGACTTGCAAGTGGATGAGACCAAGTTCGCCAAATATTTCGAGCAGGCGGCGTACGGAGGCCCTGTGCGTATGGCACTCCTCGCGCTCCTACTGGGAGGGGCGAGATGATGAAGGGTTCTGAGGAGTTGATAGTCCGGAAAATACGGGAGGGGACAGTGATAGACCACATCCCGGGAGGGCATGCGCTTAGTGTCCTGAAGATCCTAGGGATAAGCGACGAAGAAAATCATACGATAGCCGTCATGATAAATGCCGAGAGCAAAAGACTTGGAAAAAAGGACATTGTGAAAATCGAGGGACGTAAACTTGCACCTGGTGAGGTCGACAGGATAGCTATCATCGCTCCAAAAGCCACAATCAACGCCATCAAGAACTACCGTGTGACGAAGAAGATGAAGGTGAAGCTGCCGGATGAAATAAGAGGGCTTCTGAAGTGTACCAACCCAAACTGTGTCTCAAACAAGCCTCGCGAACCGGTAATCCCTTCATTCAAGGTGGCATCCCGAACACCGACTCTGCTCGTGTGCAAGTACTGCGGCACATACATCTCACATGATGAGGTGGTGGCCCAATACACGCTCGCAAGTTGAGTGGTGAACTTGCGGAAAAAATCTCATCTTCGAAAATCTGGTGAGGGTGGAAAAGAGATTTTTTCCTACGAAGACTTCAGGTTCAGGCTTACAGAAATCGAAAAAGTCGTGGCCGAGAGCCCGAATGTGAAATCTTTCTATCTCAAGCACGAAAACAAGAGGCTTCCCCACCCCGGACAGTTCGTTATGGTGTGGCTCCCAGGACACGAGGAGGTGCCTATGAGTATCTCCGATGCTGGACCGGACTTTATTCGAATTTCGGTCGCCAATGAGGGTCCGACCACTGCCGAGTTCCACAAGCTCAAAAAAGGCAACATGCTCTTCGTGCGGGGTCCTTTCGGTAGCGGTTTCTCGCTCGACGCTGGTTCTTACCTGCTAGTGTGCGGTGGCAGTGGTGCTGCGCCGCTAATCTACGCTGCAAAGACCATCTCAAGAAACAGCAGGAGGTGTATCTACCTCGCAGGAGCTAAAACTAAATCAGAAATCCTATTCCTTGAGGAAGCGCGGGGGATGTGGGCGGAAGTCCACGTCGCTACCGAGGACGGCTCAGCGGGTCACCAAGGAGTAGCAACAGACCTCATGAAAGAACTGCTCGAAAAGACACAATTCGGATCAATACTCACGTGCGGGCCCGAACAAATGATGTACAGAGTCGTGAAGGACGGCACGAGTCGGGGAATCAACGTGCAGGCGTCGCTTGAGCGCTATATGAAATGTGGCTTCGGCATCTGTGGCTCTTGTGTGCTCGACCCTACAGGGTTGCGCGTTTGTGTCGACGGTCCGGTGTTCGATGGTAACCTCCTACTCAAGACCAAATTTGGAAAACAGGCACGGAATGCGTGTGGTTCGAGGGTGAAGATATGAGATTAATCGTGAAAGGAAAACTTTTCACGAATAAGGGGCTTGTAGAAGGTTCGATTCTGATAGAAGACGGGCAAATAACCAAAGTAGCAAAAGAGATTCTGGAACAGGCTGATCGAGTTCTCGAGTACCGTGAAAAAGGACACGTGGTGCTTCCCGGATTAATTGACATGCATGTTCACTTGAGGGATTTCGAGCAAAGCCACAAGGAGGATTTCTACACTGGCACGGGTGCTGCAGCGATGGGTGGTTTCACAGCGGTCGTAGACATGCCCAATACAAAACCGAGATTGAACAAGCTGACCGTGCTGAAAGAACGAGAACGTGTCGCGAAAAGCAAGGCGTTGGTGGACTACGGATTTTACTATGGCGTGCCCGACCAAGAAGATGGCCTAGTTGACGGAATCGAGGAGCTAGCGATAGGCTTCAAGATTTTCATGCAACACGAATTCTATACGGATAAAAAGAAACTCGTCGAGAAAGTGCTTGAATTCGCATCTCGCAAAAAAATGATTGTCGTGGTACATGCTGAGAATCCAAAGTTCTTCGTGGAGACGCCGATGGGTGATGCTGGATCACCGGAAGCCGAAGCCTCAGCGATTAAGGATATTTCAAACTGTGCCCTACGCCAAAACTTTCCACTACACGTAACCCATCTCTCTTCATCTGCCGGTGTTGAAGAATTATCAAGATGGAAAAAACAATCTGGAATGAATATAACCTCGGACACGTGCCCATATTATCTCCTGTTGAGCGAAGAGGATGCTCAAACTTTAGGTGCTATAGCCAAAGTTCACCCATTAATCAAAAGCCGTGCTGACGCAGGGGTCTTACTTGATGAGCTAAGGAAAGGGACGATAGATGCCATTTCATCTGACCACGCACCTCACTTGGTTGAAGAGAAGAGGGATATGAAAACGGGAAAACCGGGCTTCCCCGGTCTGGAGACGACGTTGCCCCTTCTGCTCACAATGGTAAACAAGGGCTTGCTGGAGCTCGAGGATGTCGTCAGGGTGTGCGCGACGAACCCTTCTAAAATCTTAGGGCTAGACATGATCGGGGCGATAGGAGAGGGGAAGATTGGAAACTTGACTGTCATTGACATGCATCGACGGTCGAAAATCGATCCAAAATCATTCATGAGCAAGGCTAAGCACAGCCCATTTGAAGGTAGAGAGGTGGAAGGTATAGCTGTGGCCACCATAGTCCGTGGTCAACCCGTCATGCTAGATGGAGAGATAGTCTCGCAAGGAGGATGGGGTAAAAATGTCAAAACTTATGGTTAGGTTGGGCAAACTCAAGCTATCGAATCCTACTGTTCTGGCATCTGGAATACTTTGTAATGGTTCACTCTTGAAGCAGGCGGCAATCGAAGGTGGCGCTGGTGCGGTAGTCACGAAAAGTCTAACGAGAGAAAAACGAGAGGGGTATCCGACGCCCGTCATAGTGGGTGTGAAAGACGGTTTGGTAAACGCCGTCGGGCTCGCAAACCAAGGTTATGAGGAGTTCTTGTCACAGGACTTGCCGCTGGCAAAAGAAGGAGGGGTTCCCGTGATAGCGAGCGCCGCAGGTAGCGACGCCAAGGAGTTCAAAGAGATTTGCGTAAAAGCTGAAGAGGCCGGGGCAGATGCAGTAGAGCTCAACCTCTCATGTCCTCACGTGAAAAAACATGGGCTCGAGATGGGAGCTGACCCTGATGTCGTGCACAAGTTGGTGAAAGAGGTTAAGGGGTCGCTGAAAATTCCCGTGCACGTAAAGCTTGGCTTGAGTGACCGCTTGAAGGACTCTACCCTCGCTGCCCAAGATGCTGGTGCAGAGGCAATCGTTGCGATCAACACTATCAGGGCGATGGCAATCGATGTGAACGCAAGAAAACCTGTGCTATCCAATGTCTACGGTGGACTCTCTGGACCTGCAATTCACCCGATAGCCCTGAGATGCGTCCATGAACTCCACTCCGAACTTTTAATACCCATCGTCGGTTGCGGCGGGGTCGAGGATTGGCAGACTGCGGTCGGGTTCCTGCTGGCTGGGGCTAAAGTGGTGCAGATAGGCTCGGCTGTAGCGACGAAGGGAATAGGGGTATTCCGGGAAATCACAAAAGGGATAGAACGTTACCTCAATGCTCAGGGTTTTAAGAGCTTAGACGAAATTGTTGGAAGTGTGAGAGGATGAAGTACATCATTGTAACCGGTGGGGTGATGAGTGGTCTTGGGAAGGGGATAACTACCGCCTCCATCGGAAAGCTCTTGCAATCCCGAGGTTTCAAAGTAACGGCTATCAAAATCGATCCTTACCTAAATGTCGACGCTGGCACGATGAATCCATTTGAGCATGGTGAAATCTTCGTCACCGAAGACGGCGGCGAGATAGACCTTGACATGGGGCACTACGAGCGTTTCTTAGACATAAACTTGACAAAGGAGCACAACATCACCACCGGACAAATCTATGGTGAGGTGATCAGAAAGGAGAGAAAAGGGGATTACCTCGGCAAAACTGTCCAAATCATCCCCCACATCACCGATGTTATCAAAGACCGCATTCGCAAGGTTGCCCGAGACAGCAAGGTCGAAGTGTGCTTGGTCGAAATCGGCGGAACTGTGGG
>JAUWXD010000013.1 GCA_030616505.1 Hadesarchaea archaeon | reverse complement strand
GCAAGAAGACGTTGCGGGAGTAGCTGGTCTCAGGCCCGAGCTGCGAGTCCTTGGGGCCCGCTCGAAGTTCAAACTAGCAACTAGCCCATGTATACATCCAGTATTGTGTAAGTCCTTTTTTGTACACACGATTTTTTGTCTTCCCTAAAGCAGCTGTAAACCATACTTGTAGATGAAGTAAGCTCCCAGGGCTAGAAGTACGCACCCACACGTAAGGAGCAAGGTACGATATCCTCTTGTGCTTAGAAATCTACGTCCCCGGGCGACCGAGAGAGAGACCAGCGAGAACCAGCTGAGGTCGGCGAGGAAGTGGCCCAACAACCAGAAGACGACGCCCGCCAAAGACGCAATCAGGAAGGATTCCATAAGCGTGGCCAGCCCGATTGTTGCCCACCAGATAATCACGGTAGGATTGAGGATTGTACTAAACATCACGCCCCCTAGCAACGGGTGATACTTAGTCACCACCATGCCTTTGGGGTCGGGACTTTGCGTGAGCTTCGAGATGCTGAGTGCCCCTATGACAACCAGTAGAGCCCCGCCTATCAGGCCGAGCCCGACTTGGAAAGCTTGGCTCCAGAGCACGACGCCCAGCCCGAGAGCGATGAGGGAAAGCACAGCTAGTTCGACCAAGACGTGGCCAGCCACCGCGAGCGGTCCGGTTCGCGCACCGTATGTTGAAGACTTTGCAATGGTGTAAGTCAACAGCGGACCGGGGATAAGCGCCCCTGAGAGTGCGATGAAAAAACCGATTGGGAACTGAATCAGAACTTCAAACATTTTGTCCCTCTAGAAACGATTTGGAGCAAAAGATTAAAACCGCTCGGTATTAGTAAACTAGGTCGTTGGATGGAGCAAGTGAAGTTCCTACTCGATGAAAACGAGATACCGAAGTCTTGGTACAACATTCAAGCTGATCTCCCGACTCCTCTTGATCCTCCGCTCAACCCTGCGACAAAGGAACCGATTGGTCCTGAGGCATTAGCACCGATTTTTCCAATGGAACTTATAAAACAAGAGGTCAGTCAAGAGCGATGGATTCCAATTCCAGAGGAAGTTCGAGATATTTACCGACTATGGCGCCCATCTCCACTTTATCGCGCTCGAAGGTTGGAGAAAGCACTGAAGACTCCTGCCAAAATATATTATAAATGGGAAGGGGTCAGCCCTCCAGGAAGTCACAAACCGAACACGGCTGTTGCTCAAGCGTACTACAACATGAAAGAAGGAACCCAACGGATAACAACAGAAACTGGTGCAGGTCAGTGGGGAAGTGCCCTGGCTTTTGCCACGCGCCTTTTCGATTTAGAGTGCATGATATACATGGTCAAGATCAGCTACGAGCAGAAGCCCTACCGTCGCATCCTGATGGAGTCGTGGGGAGCCACGTGTATCCCCAGTCCAAGTGAGCGTACAGAGTATGGGAAGAGTGTACTCAAGAACGACCCGAAATGTACGGGCAGTTTAGGGATAGCGATTTCGGAAGCGATGGAGGATGCCGCAAAGCACGAGGACACGAAATATTCGCTTGGGAGCGTGCTTAATCACGTTCTACTTCACCAAACCGTGGTCGGCCTTGAGGCGAAAAAACAGTTTGAGCTCGCAGGCGATTACCCTGACATCATGTTCGGTTGCGTTGGAGGTGGGAGCAATTTCTCAGGCGCTGTGTTCCCGTTCGTGGCGGATAAACTCACAGGTAAAAAACCGGAACTGAAGGTCGTGGCATGCGAACCAAAGGCATGTCCAACCTTAACTAAAGGACCTTATATGTACGACTTTGGTGACACTGCTAAGATGACTCCCTTGCTCAAGATGTACACACTCGGTCATTCATTCGTCCCGCCACCGATACATTCGGGAGGTTTGCGCTATCACGGCGACGCTCCATTACTCTGCAAGCTCGTAAAGGAGAAAGTCATAGATGCTGTTGCATATCACCAGAATGAAGTATTCGACGCTGCGATTACGTTCGCACACGCTGAGGGTATCGTGGTGGCACCCGAGACAGCACACTGTGTCAAAGGCACAATCGATGAAGCTCTGAGGTGTAAGGAGACTGGCGAGGAGAAGGTAATCTTCTTTGCTAACAGTGGGCACGGCCACTTTGATCTGGCAGCTTATGATGCCTATCACTCCAAGAAACTGAAGGATTACGAGTACCCGGTAGAGCTTGTGAATAAGGCTTTGAAAGATGTCCCAAAGGTTTGAAGCACGAAAAACGTCGATGACCTTGATTTTAGAAACATCACACGTCTCAAATATGGGCACGTCAGTCCGCCCATCAATCAAATCATCGTTTGCTCAGACGATGTTATGACATCATCCGTGCCATTATCGTTTTGAGTTGGAAGGGTTTAACTTTTTCGAAAAACACGGGCAAATTCGGTTTCAGTCTCCAAAGAGCGCATTCAAGATGATGTCTGGCTTGAACTCGACCAAATCCTCGTACCCTTGCCCAGTACCCAAGAAGAGAATCGGCTTGCCCGTGACATGTGTTATCGAGAGAGCCGCTCCTCCACGAGCGTCCGCATCCATCTTACACAGAATTGAGCCACTAATCCCAACTGCCTGATCGAACGTCTTGGCCTGCTCGACTGCATCGTTCCCAGTGAGTGCGTCCCCAACGAAAATTATCATATCTGGCTTGGCCACACGCACGATTTTTTTCATCTCATCCATAAGGTTGACTTCCGTCTGCATCCTCCCAGCCGTGTCAACGAGAACCACATCGATTCCGCGAGCTTTCGCGTGAGCTATCGCGTCATATGCCACCGCCGCTGCATCTGACCCGCGGCGCTGTTTGATTATCCCTACGCCTACGCGCCCAGCATGTATCTCGAGTTGCTCGATACCTGCGGCCCGGAAGGTGTCAGCTGCTGCGAGCACGACTTTGTAGCCATGGCCCATCAGGTATCGTGCCATCTTGGCTATAGTTGTCGTCTTTCCAGTGCCGTTTATCCCCACGAAAACCATCACTGTGGGCTCCCCCTTGGCGCGCTTGGCATCGATGACCTTGATTAAGTCGACCTTTTGCTCAGTTGACAGGACCTCTTTGATCGCCTGTCGTAGCACCTCGTCTGCCAATTTCTTCGGGTCCTCTCTAACGCCAAGCTTCCGCCCTACAAGGCCTGCTTTAATCCGTTCGACGATGTGGTCGGTGACCGTGACTGCAACATCGCTCTCGAGCAAGATTACTTGGAGGTCCCAGATGATGTCCTCGATGTCTGCAGGGGCGAGTTCTCTCCGGACGATGCGTTTCACTGCCCTCCGCAATCCCCTTTTTGGTTTCTTCACGGGGGGGGGGCTTTCGGAGGAGCCTTGGGCGGGGCCTCTGGCTTGGTAGATAGGGCTTTAGGCAATTCTTCTGGAGGCGCTTCAGGTTTGGGTTTGGTTTCAGGTACCTTTTCTGGAGGTGCTTCGGGCAGAACTTCAGATTCGGCCGTTGTTGGGGCCTCAGGTGGACTTTCTGGTTGTGCATCAGACAAAACTTCAGGTTCAGGTTTCGTTTCTGGTGGAGCTTCAGTAACTGGTTCTGACGCAACTTTCTTGGTGATACGCTCTTTTACTTGCTTGAGCCTTTTCTTCAGCTTATCAAACATCTAACGTTGCCCCTTGTCGCTCGGGCTCGTCTCTTGCCTTCCTTAAGAGTTTCTCTGCTTCAGGCCTAAGCGTCTCGATGCGCTCCTCCAACCGCTCTAATTCGTTGCGTGCTTGTTCCATAGCCTTCCCGAGCTCTGCTGAGCGCGACTCGAGGACATTTACAGCATCGTCGGTGGTACGTTCGGCCACCACATCCGCACCAAGCCCTGTCAATACCTTATCGGGCTGGGCGATTTTGGCGTTGATGAAAGAGTCAGATCCAACGGGGACTAGTATCCCTGTTCCCTGTTCAAGTTCCTTCAATGACTTGATTGTGCCGATTGTCATGGAAAGCTCCGTGAGTGATGTAGTGAGCATGGAGATATGTTGGCGGAGTGGCTCCACGGAAGCTTGGTGGTTGTTAAGCTGGGCTATAACACGCTGCAACTGCTCTTGTTCTTCATTCGTCAAGCGTTCCATTCGATCACTCCAACCTCGCCAAGATATCTGGGTCAGTTGCCTCTTCAGGTTTGATTTCAGCCACGTCTTCTATATTGATTCGGTTTCGCTTGAGCTTGTGGTGGCTGCCAAACTCGGAATAGATGCGCTCTAGTGCCTGCTCTTTAGATAGCGCAATCAGCTCACGGGTGAACTTTTGGCGGCCGAAACCCTGTTTGAACCACCCACGTATCCGGTACACTTGCATTTTTCCACCTCAGATGAATCCTAACGCACTATCGATGCGGCCGAGTTCCGGTCCAGTCGTGGTCATGCCAACGACCGCGCCGTTTGAGTTCGCCACCACACATATCCCTACGAACTTTACTCCGCCACACGCTGTTCCTACATCGACAGGTACCTTAAGAACTTTTTCCACTAATTTTAGCTCTTTTTCCGACACGTCTGGATGCAAAAGGGCTCCGCGGTTGGTCGCGACGCCGGCTGCCCCTATATTTTTTATTCCTGCCACCGTCCCGCGCTCTATGGAAACGCCGAGACCTTCACTCATGGATTTCAACATATCGTCAGGGAAATCTGGATTTACGACCGCTCCGTTGTCGTTTGCTAGGATGAGATTCCCAAATGCGGTGAACTTTCCAGGCACTTGATGAATGTCTGCCCCGATCTCATCCAGATTCTCGTTGCTCTCTACGCCAAACAAGTCTGAACAAACGAAACCGTTAGAGTTCCCTGCCATCAAAATCCCAATCAACGGACTTGTATCCAAACTACTTTTGACTATTGGCACATCGAGAGCACGTTGCGCGTCTTGTTCGTTAAAGTGGAGCTGAGCTGGAAACAACGCTATCTTATTTGTACACACGGCAAAGGCCCCCAAATACGGAATCCGGTTGAAGCCCATCCTGATTATTGTCATTTCCCCACCTGATCACTCAGCGAGGGAAACTTCTACTGACCCATCGTCTTGCTTTACGACACGCACCCTGATTTTAGAGGGAGGATGTTGGACGCCACGTTCCCAGAGCTTACTGTTTAGCTTTGGATCCAATTTTATTTCGTCTGATTTCATGTGCTTTTTCAAAAATTCTCGGACCAACTTCGCTGCTCTCCCGGTGCGTCGCTGCCGAGGTGCTTGTCTGGCCTTTCTCAGGGGGATGATGTAAATTCGTTCCTCTGGCATTGGACCACCTAGGGTTTGACGCGTTGTCTGCGCCAGCTCCGTTTCTTCACGTGGGTGCGAATCCTGCCCTTGGTTTTTCCCATCACCCAAATCGGGGCCCGTCTCGTGAACTTCTTGGCCCTTCCCAACCTTCGCTTCAGCGCTGTCGGTTTGTTTCGCGCCATTTAGGCCCTCCTTATCTTGAACTTGCGCTTGCGCGCCTGCAATCGACCCAGAATCTCCTTCAACTGTGAATCGGTGATCTTGGAACCAACCCTGCCCGCCTGAGCGAGCTGAATCAGCTGGAGCTCGAGCTGTTCGGCAAACTCCGGCTTGGCCGTGCGTATGTTTGCGAGCCTACTACGGGCCTCAGGCGTCAGTATGTGTTGAATCGCGATACGTTTCTGGGCCTCGTACTGACTCCGAAGCTCGGCTTGGCGCTGCTGTTCTTGGAGCTTGGCTTGGTACTCCAACAGTTTTCTCCTCTTGAGCTCCTCTATTTCCTCATCCTCCGTTGTTTCACGCCCCCTTCCGCTCAGCTTTTATTTTTTCAGCCAACTTCTCAAGCATTGATGCGCTTTTAGGGGTGAGCTTCCGCCCCCTACGTACGGCCTTTTTGACAAGGCCAGCACTTTCGAGCTGTTGGAGAACTGTACGTATGACTTTGCCCCCTGCCTTCCGGAAATGTTCTGGGCTCTGTCCCCGGTTTTGCCGCCCGCCGTAATGAGTGCGAAGCCTCGAAATCCCCACTGGGCCATCGATATATATTCGCCTGAGGAGTGACGCTGCACGCATGTACCACCAATCTGGTTGTTCTGGTGGACGTTCCTTGTGGGCCCCAGTCTTGGCAAAGTGACTCCACTCTGGGGGTGTTATCTCCTTCAGCTTCTTCAGCTCCCCGCTCAGCCTTTTTATAAGCACGTTTGCTGGAACCTCTCGAACTGACATCTTTTTCCCGCCTATGTATTATCCTTCAATCCTTTTGAAGCAGGCGATATTAACGCTTTTCCGTATATCAAAGCTGGCATCTCAATTTCAGAAGCGTGTTGGGGGATTGCTGGATGGGTACCAGTATATTTAAAGTACAAAAATAGAGTATTGTGTGAGGTAAAAAATGAGGATGAAAGAGAAAGGATTTGCTACAGCCGCGATAATAGGAATAGTTGTAGCTGTCGTTGCAGTAGTGGGAGTCGTCGCAGCCGTCCTCGTAATAACGCCAGGATTGCCAAGCGGTGACGGAGACGGCACGGGAGACGGCGGAGTGACTTTATCAAGCGTGGACTTTACTATCAGCGGAACTACTACTGGAGGGTGGTCAGGCGCAATGCGCATTAGGGCGAGAAACCTTGGTGCCAGTCCTGACATCAGGGTAGAAGAAACAACGGGTGAGCTTCAGAAAATCATTGTCAATAACACCGCGAGCGAGTATTACATCTATGGAAACGATGTCTGGACAAAATACACGGGGGCACTCGCTGAACAAGTCTTTCAGACGATGTCCCTCTCATTTGAGGGAATGACAACTACCGCCCAAGCATTGATCACAACACATGGGACGGCGAACTTCACGGCTACCATCGGAGAAACAACCGTAACAATATCTAGCATCAGCGCAAACCCAACTCTCGGGGACGATGTGTTCGCCCCACCTGCGGGCGCCACAATTGTGGAATACAGCTTCTAGCGCGGCTGTGAGGAACTGCAAGACGAGCGGGGGCCAAACGCGAGGGTCCCCTTATCCATTTTATTTTTTCTTTTTTCCGTAGGGTAAGCGTACAACGCGACCGCAGCGTAAGCAAGTCACAACTACGCGACCAGACTGAACCCTCACCCTACAGCTTGCCCCTGGCTTCCAGAACGACAGGCACTTTCTGCAGAATTTCCGCTTGAGGTGCGGAGGAAGCTTGAGGTTGTATCGAGTTTTGAGTTT
>JAUWXD010000101.1 GCA_030616505.1 Hadesarchaea archaeon | reverse complement strand
TTTCGACCGCTATCCGCGCACCCTTCAAAGGTCCACGCATGTTAAACCCTTATTCACAAAAGCCCGTTCTTGTAGAGTTCGTCCCTGAACGCAATCAGAACCTCGCGCGCGCCTCCCTCATCCGGCGCGTAGATTTCGACGTAGTTGGTCGGGAAAAGCAGAAGGTAGCTGCCGCGCTTGAGCTCGAATTTCGCCACTGTCTTGTTCGATGTCCTTACTTTGCTCACCTTCGGGAGACGATCTAAAATAGCCTTGAAATCTATTTTGGAGCGTAAAGTAGTGGTTGCCCTAACAGACATCATCTTCGGCACGTCGAATACGTTGTAGAGACGTGGCATTTCGCTTACGCGCGGTCCATCTCCGTCCACTTCAATCCCAAACTAATAGGGTGAACAGAATTTAAAATTATACTCGCTTCGCGGCAAGTCGAATGTCAACGTCTCGTACCGTTCGTCTTCCGGCATGATCCGCGAGTTTCGACGCTTCGCTCGCAATCGCCAATGCTCGCTCTTCCAAAACTTCTGCAAGAGCGACCGCAGCGCCTTCACTGACTCGCTTTGCACCCGATTTTCGTATGACGCGATCTATAGCCGCAACGGGTAATTCAACCATTTATTATCCTCCTCAATTATTTTCGACCATTTATCTGGCAGATTTTCCTCTATTTAGACTGTATTTAAAGCTATCTCTAAAATGGGCTTTTAATAGAACGCTTTTGGTCGAAAAAGGGTTTATTAGGTTGATAACGAATCGACTAATTTTCAATTGTAAGTATAGTAACAGCACTCCAACGGTGTTCCATGCTAGGTCGAAATCCTCTTTAACCTCTAAAGTATAGTGGGCAAAGGTGAACGCTTGCCTTGTATGATTGTGGCAGGAGGTCAATGGGGCGATGAGGGCAAAGGAAAAATCATTGCATACCTCGCACACCATGACAAACCTAAAATTATAGCCCGTTCGGGTGTGGGTCCGAACGCGGGTCATACTGTGTATCACAAGGGAAAGAAATATGGGCTACGCCAGATTCCATGTGGGTTCGTCTACGATGGTACTCGCCTGCTCATCGGCCCTGGGGTGCTGGTAAACCCGGAGGTCGTGGCAAAAGAAGTGGAGCTGACGGGCACGGAAAACAGGTTTGGTGTGGACAACAGCTGCACGGTAATCGAACCTCAACACATAGAGCAGGACAAATCCTCGAAGCACCTCAAGGAGAAAATAGGTACAACTGGAACTGGTTGTGGACCGGCGAACGTCGCGAGAGTCAACCGCACCGCGAAGCTGGCGAAAGATGTTCCAGAACTCAAACGCTTCCTAGCAGATGTCCCAAAAGAAGTCAACGATTCACTTCGCCGTGGGGAGTTAGTGCTGATCGAGGGCTCTCAAGGGTTCGCTCTCTCCCTGACCCATGGAACCTATCCCTACGTCACGAGCAAGGACACTGCCGCGAGCACCTTTGCAGCGGATGTCGGCGTGGGGCCAACAAAAGTTGACGACGTGATGCTTGTCTTCAAAGCTTACGTGAGTCGGGTTGGAGAAGGACCGTTTCCAACCGAGATATCGCAGGAAAAAGCAGAAGAGATGGGCATCGTCGAGTTCGGAACGGTGACTGGTCGGCGCAGACGGATAGGTACTTTTGATTTCGACTTGGCTAAGCGTTCGGTCATGATAAACGGCGCGACGCAACTCACCATAACGTGCTTGGACAGGCTCTTCAAGGGCGCTTCGGGAGCACAGAAATGGGAACAGCTCCCGAGCGAGGCGAAGAAATACGTGGAAAAAATCGAGAAGGAAATTGGAGTGCCTGTGACGATAGTCTCTACCGGCAAAGAACTGGACAACATAATTGACATGCGCGCCGAAAAGATGTGAGGCGGTCGCTTGAATCGCTTGGTTATTGCTGTCAGTGGCACACCTGGTACTGGAAAGTCTGTTTTTTCCCGAACGCTGGCAAAAAAGCTAGGCGTTTCAGTGGTAGACCTCAACGCCTTGATTGCCGAAAAGAAAATTTACACGCTCGACACCGATAGCACGAAAATCGCTAACATCCAAAAAATGCGGAAGGAATTTGCCTGTACGGTTCGAAATTCTGACGGACCAATTGTTGCTGAAGGGTTGCTGGCCCACCTACTGCAAAAAAAGATCCTCACCCATGTAATTATCCTCCGAACTAAGCCGAAAGTGCTCGAACGGCGCCTTCGTGCTCGGAACTACTCAAAAATGAAAATACGAGAGAATGTAGAGGCTGAAGCACTAGACATAATATTGTGGGAGGCTGTTGACGCTCACGGTATTAGTAAAGTCTACGAAATTGACACCACGAGACTAAAACCTATAGTCGCAGTGAAGCTATTTTTGGAAGCGATTACAAAAAAAACCTCGCTCAGGCCTGGTAAGACAAGCTGGATTGGGGAAGTTTTTTAATCAAACGCGAACAATTTAAATTGGCGATTTGATGGGTGGCACTGCACGGACCGCTTTGCTGATGGGTATGCTCACAGCCCTTCTGTTAGTGATGGGTTTCGCGGCTGGATATCTCACCGGCATCCCGATAACATACACCCTCGGTATCTTCCTCGTATTGGCGATAGTGATGAACGTGGCCATTTACTGGTTTGCGGACAAGTGGGTGCTGAAGCTCTACCGCGCTAAAATCGTCACCGAAGCGGAGCAGCCAAAGCTCCACCAGATGGTCGAGCGCTTAGCCGCAAACGCTCGCCTGCCAAAGCCTAAGGTTGC
>JAUWXD010000043.1 GCA_030616505.1 Hadesarchaea archaeon | reverse complement strand
TCGACTTTGTGGTGCAGTTTTTCGGCCGTTACGGTAATTTCTTTTTGAAGATTCACTATTACGAGGTCGGCATCCGAGCCCTCTCGAATGACGCCTTTGCGCGGATATAATCCAAAAATTTGAGCTGGCTTTGTGCATAGAGCGTCTATCGTTCTCTCCAAAGTCAGCATTCCTTTCGCCACGCCCTCGTTGAGCATTAGTGGGAGAAGGGTTTCCACACATGGGAGTCCCGCAGGAACTTCCCAAATATTTCTCCACCCCACATCTTTTTCCTCCCGCATGTATGGTGAGTGGTCAGTCGTGACAATATCAATTGTTTCGTTAGAGAGGGCGTTCCAGAGGGCGACGCAGTCTGCGCTTGTCCTAAGAGGAGGATTCACCTTCAAAAAGGGACCTAGTCTTGTTATATCGTTTTTCGTGAAGATGAGGAAGTGAGGACAGGTCTCCGCGCTTACTCTTATCTTCTTTTTCTTTGAGTCTGAAACAATTTCACAACTTTGACGGGTTGTGACGGGGGCTAAGTGAAGCCTGCAGCCAGCGCGTTTGGCTATGTTTACTACTTTCTTTATAGCATTTTCTTCTGCTTCGTTAGGACGCGCGTCGGTATAGGCAAGCGGGTCTTTTCGGCCATTATTTATAGCCTCTTGTGTTTTTTCAAAAATTATTCCATCGTCTTCTGCATGTACTAGAGTAATTCCGCCGAGAGTTTTCACTATTTTCATCAGTTCTTCAAGCGTTTCGTATCCCATGGTATGTGGGGCACAAGTTGAGGCCTTGAACGATTTTATACCGAGGGCCACGATTTTTGGCACATCTTTTATAGACTCAGCTGTCATGTTGCCTGCATGAATTGCGAAGTCGACGAGACTATTTTTCTGCCAAGATTTGATGACCTCTTTAATGCGTCTGGATGTTAAAATAGGTGTGTTCAGTGGCGCCACGATAACGGTCGTGATACCCCCTGCGGCAGCTGAGACACTGCCGCTACGGAAATCTTCACGATTCGCTGTTTTTTTATCATAGAAATGAACGTGTCCATCAACGATACCTGGCATCACGATTCTGTCTTTGGCATCGATTTCTTGTTCACCTTTTGCCAACCCACTTACCGCAATTTCACGAATGAGTCCACCCTCGACAGACAGCTCTCCTCGCACAATTCCTTCTGGCAGAATCATTCTCGTATTTCGTATGACCAAATCAGTCAAGGTGTCACCAAAACAAATTCACAATTACTTATTTACCCCGGCAGCGGCCGCTCGGATATCGGCTTCATTTACGGTCTTTGCTCCACGGTGTTGGGCGAGTTTCAGAGCTTCACTTGATATTTTTAGAGCATACTCTCCAATCACAGCATCGAGTTCCAAAGCAGCACTGCGCGACACACGCCATCTCGTAACTTTTCGGATGAGTTTGGCCATAGCCGCAACGGAAAATTCAGGCATATCATACCATACCGAAATGGTTTTAGGATTTATTTGGTTTTTGTGTATGTTAAAGCTTTAGCTAAAGTTTAAATTTGCTCCAGCAGTTTCCTTCACAGGGATGGCATGGTAGACCTGTTAATAAAAAATGGTTTGATCGTCACGATGGATAAAGACCGTCGAATTATCGCTGGTGGTTCAGTAGCTGTTGACGACGGTCGCATAGTTTCCGTAAAGCGCGGTTTGGTAGAGAAGGGCAAACCAGACGAAGTCATTGATGCCCGCGGCAAAATCGTCATGCCAGGCCTGATTTGCTCTCCGACACATCTACACCGAATGTTACTACGCTGCGCCCCGCTGAAGATAGATCCCCCCGCCGATTTCTCGCAGATTTTGCAACGCGCGTGGTGGCCGATGGAGGAAGCGCTGACAAAGGAGGACGCGTACGCAAGCACCCTCGCCTCATGCTTCGAGTTCATAAAGACAGGTACCACGATGTTTGCGGACACCTTTCCAGGCCCGAATGCTATGCAGGGAGTACTGGATCGAATAGCCTCCGCAGTTCAGCAGTCTGGAATCCGCGGCGTCATATCGTTTGAGGCAACGGAGCGCCGTACTCATGCCGAAGGGGCGAGAGGCACAAAGGAAAATGAACGCTTCATCAGCAAAATCAAGAAGGAGCGGATACGTCGTGTACAAGGGATGTTCAGCATCCACGCTTCCTTCACAGTTTCAGATGAACTCTACCACTATGTCAGGGAGTTGGCAAGCCGCTACAAGGTTCCTGTGACGATTAGTGTTTCTGAAGGGTTAGTTGATGTTTACCATAACTACGAGCGCTATGACAAGCGAGTCGCCGAGCGATTGAATGACGTAGGCCTGCTTGCATCAGACGCTGTGCTGGCACACTGTGTCCATGTCAACGATGACGAACTAGCGATTATAAAGAAGAGAGGAGCGAAAGTGGCGCATAACCCGATGAGTGACATGCTAAACGCAGTCGGAGTTGCGCCGGTCATGAAGATGCTTTCGATGGGGATTCCAGTTGGGATAGGCAACGGTGGCTACGTTTTTGATGGATTTGCGAATATCCGAGCGGCCTACCTTCTACAAAAGGTTGCCCTCCGAGACCCTCGAGCAATATCTCCGATGGAGGCGCTGGAAATGGCTACGATTCGAGGAGCGGAGTTATATGGGTTACAGAATGAACTTGGATCCATTGAGAACGGTAAGTTGGCCGACATCATAGTTTTGGATTCAGCGCATACACCAACACCCTTGCGTCCAGAGAACGCGGCCGAACACATCGTGAACGCGGTTGACGGAAACAACGTAGACACTGTGGTGGTCGGGGGAAATGTGCTTATGCATGATAAGGAAATACATACGTTGAACGAGGTCGAGGTCATGAAAATAGCGAGGAAGTCGACGGAGAAGCTCTGGCAAAAACTTGGTCTAATAGGGAGACGATGAAATGGCGGATCTCTCGGTTGAAATTTGCGGCTTAAAGTTCAAGACCCCCATCATGCCAGCAGCTGGCCCGACCGTACGCAATGGCGATTGCTTGGTGAAAGCTGCGGAGGGGGGTGCTGGCGGGTTGGTGGCGAAGACGGTGAGCGTCACGTCTCCTCACGTGCCTCGCCCTTGTATAATCAAGGTAAAAGACAGCTTGATGAATGCCGAGTTGTGGAGCGACATTCCTCTCGATAAGTGGGTCAAACACGAATATCCAAAGGCAAAGCGGACAGGGTTGCCCCTCATCGCGAGCATAGGATACAGTGCGGATGAGGTTCGGGAAATCGCACCAAAAGTTGCAGCGGCAGGGGTAGATGCAATTGAACTTTCGACACCTTACTCAGGAGACTCGGCCTCTGTTGTTGAGGCAACAAAGGCAGCGAAGGAAGCGGTGAAGATTCCGGTTTTGGTGAAAGTCAGTTCTAACGTGTCTGATGTGGTTCAGTTCGCGAAGGCGTTAGAGGAGGCTGGCGCAGACGGGATAGTTGCGATAAACGCAATCGGTCCTTGCTTGAGTATTGAAATAGAGAACGCAATGCCAATGCTCGGAAGTTCTCATGGTTACGGCTGGCTCTCAGGACCCGCAATCAAACCGTTTGCAGTAAGGTATGTGGCGGATATCGCGCGTGCAGTGAAAATCCCGATAATCGGCGCTGGAGGCGTCACAAACGGACGAGATGTAGTGGAGTTCATCATGGCAGGAGCATCAGCGGTACAGATATCCACAGCAGCAATCATCCGAGGACATACTATCTACGGACTCATAGCAAATGAGATGGCAAAGTTCATGCGCGCGAAAAATTACAACACGATAAATGACTTCAAGGGGATAGCTCTCCGGCATCTGCCAACGGAACCCGTTCGCACGACTCCGAAGCCAGTCGAGGTGATTGCTTCAAAGTGTAACGCATGTGGATTATGTGAACGTTACTGTCCATACGACGCAATCCGTGTGGTTGGAAGGGTCGCCAAGGTGGATTCCGTCAAGTGTTACGAGTGTGGGCTTTGCGTTTCGGTGTGTCCAACGCGGGCAATCAGGTTTTGATTGAACTTATCAACCGGGAAATTGCTGGAGTATGAAATCCTCGCGAAAAGAGTACAGGCGCTCTAGCATACGATGCTCTTTGGCGACCATCTCGATGTCTGCCATGAGGTCTTCTATCGCTTCTTTTTTGATATTTGGATTTGAGACGATTTTCATTCTTTGCGCCTGTTCAATGCTAGTTATTTTTAAATTAAGCGCAGCGCCCATTTCGTGCACAGTTGGATACTTGGCGAGTTCATTGCGCAATTTTGACGATATCACATCGTAAGCCTTTTCAGGGACATTTCGGTGGGCAAGAATACCCATACCGTTCCGGGCCAGCAGCTCATGCGCTTCTCGTGAGCTAGCATATCTAATGAACTCTTTTGCCTCTTTGTGGTGTCGCGCTGCTTTAGGCAACATCCAAGCGTCGCCACCAACTACCATCACCTGTCCAATTTTTGGGTCTATCGGAGGCAACAAGAAGTAATCAAACTCTCTCCCCGGCGTATAATGATGTTCGCGTTGCCACATGCCGTTTACCCAGTCCCCCCTGAGGTACATCGCCGCTTCACGCATGTTCAGCTTTACCCAGGCCATAGGGGAATTGAGTCCAAAAGGATGGGGATAGAAATACTTCGCTGAAATATCCCTTAACATTTCATATGTTTTGATGACTTTTGGATCCTTCCAGCTTTTTGAGCCGTTAACCAAACCCTCGTAAACCTCTGGCCCTCCAACTCTGGCTAAAATATTGCTGAACCAATCGAATGTTTCATCTTTGCCAGCCATAATAGGATGAATACCTGCCTCTTTGAACGACTGGCACACCTTTAGAAATTCGTCCCACGTTTTTGGTGGTTTAATCCCGTGTTCTTTAAAAACATCGGTGAGATACCAAACGGCATAGGTGTAACACTTGGACGGGACCCCATACATCCTGCCACGAAAATTGCATTTTTCTTTCATCCATTCAGGAAAAACATCAAAAAAATCTTGTTTTTCCCACATATCTGTCAAATTTGTGAGTTGGTCAATGCCCACAAAACAAAAAAACGAAAC
>JAUWXD010000078.1 GCA_030616505.1 Hadesarchaea archaeon | reverse complement strand
TACACTAAGTTACTTTGACCATGCAAGTCTGAAGATAACCGGTTACAACAGGCATGTATCCGCGAAGCTCTTCGTCTAATTTGGGGTCGCCTGTGTCTACCTTCAAAGTTGGGGTCAGCGAAAGTTTATGAGGGGTGACAAGCACTAAAATATTTTTCTTCCCCACTTTTCTCACGACCGCTTGGCTGAGCTGTTGGTTGCCACGCCCGAGGACGAAACCTTGCTTACCTATTGGGCTTACTATTATCGTCGCTTGTTTGTTTTGAATCGTTTCTAAAATTTTTTGTTCATTTACATCGCGCGCGAGAAGTTTGAAATCGTGGATAAGGTCGACACCAAGCAATGTCGAGTCGTAAATACCGAGTTCCTCCGCTACGGCGCGCGTCGTTGTGCCTGGTCCTAAGATATACACGCGCCCACGTTCCATGAGCTCAATCGTCCATCGTGCAATAGCTTTCTGATCTGCCAACTCAAACCCAGTACTGCCTTCCTTAGTTGTTTGCATCATCACAGGTTCATACGGCACTTTGGCATATCCCTTAAGTTCCGTAACCAATCTGTTTTCACGGTAAGCATTTTCATCTATGTCCATGACTTCCGCCTCTTGTAGCGGTAGCCCTTCGCTCAAAAAACGTGCTACAACTCGACCTGCTAGTTCTGGAGTGTTAGCAAACGTTGCAGAGTGCATCTTGACACCAGTTGGAACGCCCAAGATTGGCACTTGAGTTCCTATCGCTTCGATAACATCGCTCATCGTGCCGTCCCCTCCAGCAACAAGGATGAAATCAGCTTTCATTTCAAGCATTTCCTTGGCTGCGTTTTTCGTGTCTTCCGCAGTAGTTTTACCTGTGGTTATGTACCCAACAACTTTAGATTCTAAACCTGCCTCGTTTGCTTCCGTTGCTCCCATCTCACCTGGATAAGTTATCAGATTGAACTCTGCCCCGGATTGCCTTAAGGCCTGTAGAGCTTTCACTACCTTAGCGGGAGAAACTGGCTTCGCGCCAAGCTCTATGGCTTTAACAACAACGTCTGCGCCGTTGGTACCCTTCAACCCCACACGGCCACCCATGCCCGCGATAGGGTTGACGATTAAACCTAGCTTCTTCATCCCTTCGCCCGCTTACGATACATTTTCCAGCTCAAAATAGGTTCGCGGGAAGCTTTGACTTCATCCAACCTACCAATCGCAGTAGCCGTGGGAGCAGAACGCAACTTCTCAAGGTTTGAATAGGCATCTTTAGAGATTTCTATCATCGCTGCAACGAAGCGGTCTAATTCCTCTTTTGTCTCTGTCTCGGTGGGTTCGACCATGAGAGCCTCAGGAACAATCGGCGGGAAGTAATAGGTGGGTGCATGCATGCCGTAATCTAGTAAACGTTTCGCTACGTCGCGTGCAGTGGCCCCAGTTTCATGTTTGAGGGATTCTGCGCTGAAGACAACTTCATGTTTGCATGGACCGTTGAACTTGACCTCGAATCCTTTGACATCTGCCATCTTTTTCATGATGTAATTCGTGTTCAGGACCGCGGTCTCAGCCACCTCTTCCAGCCCGCTCGCCCCCATCATCAAGATGTAAGCGTACGCCTTCACAAGCACGCTGAAGTTTCCGTAGAAGGACCTAATCTTGCCAATCGAGTCTGGACGATTGTAGTCAAGATAGTAATGTTTTCGTTTTTGATCATATTCAACAACTGGCACTGGTAGAAACTTCTCTAACTTTCGAACTACTCCTACTGGACCGGCACCGGGACCCCCGCCACCGTGTGGAGTCGAAAATGTCTTGTGGAGATTGAAGTGGACGATGTCAAATCCCATGTCTCCAGGACGGGCTTTTCCTAAAATCCCGTTCATGTTGGCGCCATCATAGTAAAGCAATCCTCCAACTCCGTGGACTATCTCCGCGATTTCTAGTATCTCATCCTCAAACAGACCTAACGTGTTGGGGTTCGTTAACATGAGTGCAGCGGTCTTTTTTGAAACCGCCTTACGAAGCGCTTCGAGATTAACCCTCCCACGGTTGTTAGACGGGATAATAACAACATTAAACCCCGCCATCGCAGCGCTCGCGAAGTTCGTGCCGTGTGCGGAATCTGGTACGATTACTTCGGTTCGATTCTCCCCTTTGGACTTGTGATGAGCATTGGTTAGCAACATGCCTAAAAGCTCGCCGTGCGCTCCTGCAGATGGTTGCAGACAAATCCTAGAAACTCCTCCTATCTCCGCCAGATAACGCTCGAGTCTGTACATCAACTCCAGTGATCCTTGAACGGTCTTTTCTGATTGATACGGGTGGACGCAAGCGACCTCCTCCGCACTGGCTAGTTCATCACAGATTTTCGGGTTGTACTTCATCGTGCAAGACCCAATTGGATAAAAAACTAGGTCAACTCCGTAGTTCATGTGCGAGAGTCGTGTGTAGTGCCTGACTACCTCGGGCTCCGACAATTCTGGTAACTCCAGCGAGTGACGGATGAGTTTATCAGGGATTTTTAAGTTTTCGGGAGACTTTTGGGGTAGCGAAACTCCTTTACGTCCTACTTTGCTCAGCTCGAATACCAGCGGTTCTAAGCGCCCCCCGTGCGCCCAACGTGCTTGTCGATACATTATCTCTTACCTCCTGCCGCCTGAGTTGACGCTTCTACGAGCCTGTCGATGTTTTCTTTCGTGTGTAGTTCCGTTGTGCATAAGAGAGCCGTCTCGCCTAATTTTGGAAACTCGCCACGAATCGACTTGCCGCCATGAACCCCTTGCTTTAGAAGCCTAGTGTTGAACTTCTCAATCGTGAGTTTTGGTTTGGTGCACCTGAGTGTGAACTCGTTGAAATGCGGAGAATCAAAGATGGGTGTTTCCAGTCCACTAATTGCATTTAACCGTTTCATAGCATAGCTGGCGTTCGACGCGCAAATCTCAGCCAACTCGCGGAGCCCTCTCGGTCCAAGCGAAGTGAGATAAATCGCTGCCGCAACTGCGCAGAGCGCCTCGTTCGAGCATATATTGGATGTCGCTCGCTCTCGCCGGATGTGTTGTTCGCGAGTCTGCAACGTCATCGTGAAACCGCGTAGATTTCCATCCAGCGTAGTAGTCATCCCGACGAGGCGGCCGGGGAACTGTCTGATTAGTTTCTCTTCACCGCTGCACGCAAATATTCCGAGCGCAGGACCACCGAAGTTGTCTTGATTACCTAATGGTTGTCCTTCCCCGACAACGATGTCTGCCCCATAGTCTCCAGGTGCTTTTAGAAGTCCCAAGGAAATCGGGTTGAC